>JBDRCJ010000120.1:0-12939 GCA_043821805.1 Patescibacteria group bacterium | reverse complement strand
ATAATTACCAAAACTTAAAGTATTTTTATTATCCCGCTTGCCATAAGTTGCAGAATAATCTACTGCATAACTGTTATTAAATAATTCGCTTGAAGTAAAGCTATCCCAAGTTTCAGCTGCGGCGCTGATGTTAGCCGCTACTGTTGAAGATGATAATCCATCATTATTTATAGGATTAATTACATAATTTACTGGCAAGCTGCCCCATTTTATACCCAACAATTTATAGCATGTTTCCTCTTTCGGCGGTCTGGCTGGTTTGCTTGGTTTTTCTGGGCGAGCATAATGGACAAAATCTATCCGGTCTATTTCCCAATCCTCATTAATCACCGGCGACTTTTCTGGTGCTTTGGCCCGTTGTTTAGCTACTTCAGATACTGGAATCTGCATGCTTGCGTCAACTACACCGGCTAAAGCTAATATAGTGGCGCAAACTAATAAATAAGTAATTATTTTTTTCATAATGTTTGGTTTAATAATTATCTTTATCTTTTAAAATAATATATCAAAATATTAAGTATGTCAAACAAAAAAAGGGCGGTGAATTTATCACCTCCCTTACTTAATTTTTACTTTTAAACATTCTTCCATTATCCTATTTAATCTCTCTTCTAATTCTTCGGCAGCTCCATGTGCTCCAACCAAAAGATGACGTATGTTAAAAGGGAACAGTTCCATTTCGTCCCAGGATCTTTCACCTTTTAAATAGGCGACTTTTATGCCAGTCCCTCCTGCTAAACTTTCTAATAACTTCCTGACTTCCCCCATGATAGGGAGTAATTCTGTAATTTCATCTTTAATATTTCTCTTTATTTCTGCAACGCCCCAAATTTCTTTAACATCTCTCGCCTCCTCTTCCTCAATATTTTCCTGGCTGATAGCTTTTTGCTCAATATCTACAGTTATCTCATCTGACTCCTTTCTTTCCCCCGGATGACTAAAACGATGTATAGCTTTGCCAGCCATAGCTCCAGCATCTTTAGCTCTTTGCCCCAAAGTAGTATTTTTCTTACTTTCTTTTTCCATTTTTTCCCTCCTTTATAAATATCTACTGGTCAGAATAATCTTTCATCTTCTTAGGTTCTACTAAAACAAAAATTGTTTTTCTATCTTTATTCCCACGTTTATCTTCTATAGTTACCTTGCATTTAACCATTTCCCCTGGTTTAAGATCAGCCTCGTAGTAATCAAGAGTGCTTTCGCATTCTATGTTTGGAGATGTAATATCAGTTATATAAATTACATAGCTATATACTATCTCATTTTTAACCGTCCAAATAAATTCTACCTGTTTCCAGTCAAGACCAGGGTCAAAAAGCTCCACTGTGCATATAATTTCATCTCCTTCTTCAGGCGCGGTGGGTTCAATATCAATTGAAACAATCTTTGGTGGCTGATGCTCTATGTTAATCTTAGTTTTTTCAACATTTTTCTGGCTTTCGCAGCTCAATAGTAAAGCAAAACTAAAAATAATTACAAATATTACTTTAATGTTAGCTAAAAATTTCATTTTCTCCCTCCGATTGAAGAGCTAAATATTAATATTATTAAAAGAGCAATTTGTTTACCTTACTCTACTCCTTTTAATATAATATTTCAAGATTTTCCTTTAAATAATTCTTAGTCTTTGTTATAATATGCTATAATAAGTATGCAAATAATTTTAAAATATCAAGCAAAACATATGGCAAAGCTAAAATCAGAAATTCGTAAAGCTTATCTATTGGATAAATATGTAATTATTACGCCTGGCCGCTTAGTGCGCCCGCGGGATATTAAAGAGCAGACCGTAATTGAAAGAACTAGTCTTTGCCCTTTTTGCCCGGGAAAAATTTTAGAGAAAAATATTTTAGACGAAATTCAAAGTAAAAACAGCTGGCAGGTCTTAAGCATAAAAAATATTTTTCCAGCCGTAACTCTAGATAATAAAAAAGCTTACGGCACGCAAGAAGTTATTATTGAAACGCCTGACCATGCAAAAGAACTGGCCAATTTAAGCGTTGAACATATTGAGCAAGTTTTACGAATGTATGCCCGGAGGACTAAAGAGATTGCTAAAAATAAAAAAATTGATTATATTCTTTGCTTTAAAAACCAGGGCTCAAAAGCCGGCGCTTCAATCGTCCATGCCCATTCCCAGGTTTTCGCTACCTCAATTATCCCCCCTGAAGTCCGAGAAGAGGCTAGTTTAGCCGAAAACTACCGGCTGGCTCATAACACCTGCCCGTATTGCCAAATAACAAAAAAAGAGTTAAAATCACCAAGGAAAATCATGGCTGATAAATACATAGCTGCTTTTACTCCTTATGCTTCTGAATACCATTACGAAGCCTGGATTTTTCCTCTTCGACACCTTGATAATATTACCCTGCTAAACGCGGCTGAATTTAAATCATTAGCTTTTGTTCTGAAAAAAATATTAATAAAACTTCATAGCTTAAATTTATCATTTAACTTTTTTTTACATAATGTGGTCTCGGAAAAAAACCAACATTTTTATTTAAAAATCCAGCCACGGGATAGCGTTTGGGCTGGAGTTGAGCTCGGCTCTGGGCTAGTGATAAATTCTATTTCACCCGAAGCAGCTGCCCGTTATTATAAAAAATAGGACATGGAACATAAAACACAAAACAGAGAACAATTAAACTACAAAATTACAAACTTCAAATCACAAATTCCAAATAAACTCTAAATCCTAAATACAAAATCCAAAACATTCATAAACCTTAAATTAAAATCTGAAATTATCACATTCTTCTTCCCAACAATCCCAAAAATCTTAATAATCCTAAAAATCACAAACTTCACAACAATCCCATATTTATTTTTAATTCATCATTTAATATATGCCAATTCCTCAATTATCTCGTCCACAAAATACAAACCAATCTTGGCGCAACCAAAAAAAGAAATATTATGTTTCTGGCCAAAAAAATAATTATTATAAAACTACTTCAAATAAAGGGGGCCGAAAGAAAGGCAAACCCTTTTCTTGGTCGGCAATATTTTTTAATAAAAAATTAATAAAATTTTCAATTTGGATTATTGTCATTGGCTTAATTTTTGGCTTTTTTTCTATTATCTGGCTTTCCCGCAACCTACCTAAACCAGGCCAGCTGATTGAACGCCAACTGGCCCAAAGTACAAAAATTTATGACCGAACCGGCGAGACAATTCTTTATGAAATTCACGGCGATGAAAAAAGAACTTTGGTTAAATTAGAAGACATCCCTGATTATGTTAAACAGGCAACGATCGCCGTTGAAGATAAAAATTTTTATAAGCACGGCGGTTTTAGTTTTTGGGCGATGTTTAGAACCACTATTACTAATATTCTTCGCGGACAAAAAGCCGGCGGCTCAACCTTAACTCAACAATTTATTAAAAATGCAGTCTTAACTCCGGAAAAAACCTATACTCGCAAAATTAAAGAGTTGATCTTAGCCTACCAAGTCGAAAAAAAATTCACTAAAGACGAAATTCTACAAATGTATTTAAACGAAATTCCTTATGGCTCAACTGCCTACGGCGTGGAAGCGGCCAGCCAGCGTTATTTTGGAAAAACTGTTAATGACATAAATCTAGCCGAAGCCGCTATCTTAGCGGCTCTCCCGCAAGCTCCTAGCCGTTACTCTCCTTATGGCTCATATGTTGATGTACTAATCCAAAGACAGCATTTTATTTTAGATCTAATGGTCGAGCAGGGTTACACCACTGAGGCTAAAGCCGAAGCGGCTAAACAATATAATTTAGATTTTAAAAAGCAAGAGGAAAATATTATCGCCCCACATTTTGTCATGTACGTAAAAGAAATTCTATCTGAAAAATACGGAGAGAAAATGATTGAGCAAGAAGGTTTAAAAATATATACCACTCTTGATCTTTATAAGCAGGAAATTGCCGAAGAAGTAATCACCGAACAGGCGGAAAAAAATGAAAAAAATTATCAAGCTACTAACGCAGCTTTAATTTCGCTTGATCCCAAAAATGGACAAATTTTAGCCATGGTTGGTTCTCGCGATTATTTCAATGATGACATTGACGGGCAGGTTAACGTAACTACTAGTTTGCGCCAACCAGGCTCTTCGCTAAAGCCGCTTATTTACACTGCCGCCTTTATTAAAGGTTACACCCCGAACACTATACTTTATGATGTAGTGACTGATTTTTCAACCGATCCAGCCAAGCCTTACGAGCCGCATAATTACGATAATGAGGAGAGGGGGCCAGTTACTATCAGAAAGGCCTTAGCCGGCTCGCTTAACATCCCTGCAGTTAAAGCTATCTATTTAGCCGGCATTGACAATGTCTTAGACTTAGCTCGCGATTTAGCCTACACTTCCTTTACTGAACGAGACCGTTTTGGCTTATCTTTGGTTTTGGGTGGAGGGGAAGTAAAATTAATTGAACATACTAATGCCTACAGCGCTTTTGCGCGAGAAGGAACAATGCATCCTTTAACCGCAATTCTAAAAATAGAAGATAAAAACGGCAAAGTAATCGAGGAATATGAAGAAAAAGAAAAAAAAGTTCTTGATCCAAAAATTGCTCGCTTAATTAATAGTATTTTGTCTGATAATGACGCTCGTTCTTACGTTTTTGGTGAAAATAACTGGTTAACTTTGGGCGGAAGGCCGGTGGCGGCAAAAACTGGAACCACTAATGATTATCGTGATGCCTGGACTATCGGTTACACCCCTTCAATTGTCACCGGGGTTTGGGTTGGCAATAATGACAATAGCGAAATGAAAAGAGGAGCGGCTGGAGGTGTCGTAGCTGCCCCAATTTGGCATGATTATATGAAAAAGGTACTAGGTGACACGCCAATAGAATATTTTAAACCAGCCGAAATTATAAAAACTGGCAAACCGATCTTAGATGGTGATATTGAGTCAGGCACAAAAGTAAAAATCGACCGTGCGTCTGGGCTACTAGCGACTGAATATACCCCTGATAGCTTTATTGTTGAAAAAACCTTTATTGACCATCATTCAATTCTTTATTACGTTGACAAAGACGATCCCTCGGGAGATACCCCAAAAGATCCAGCCAAAGATCCGCAATTTAACCTTTGGGAAAATCGTGTTTTAGCTTGGGCTGAAAAACAAGGTCTAGCTACCTCAACTCCACCGACTAAATATGATAATCTACATCGGCCAGAAAACCAACCTACTTTTAACATAATTACTCCAACAACTAACCAAACAATTATGGAGCCACTTTTAGTAGCCAGAATTGAAGCGACCGCGCCTCGCGGCATTAACCGAGCTGAATATTATATTAATGATAATTTAATTTTCGTTAACAGAAATTATCCCTTTGACCTGGCTAAGCAAATTAATTTTTTGAATAATGGTTTTCATAATTTAAAAATTAAAGTATGCGATGATATTGATAATTGCTCAGAAAAATCCCTTGAATTTAATTTAATTCTAGATGAAAATCAAAATTCTGGAGATATAACTATCTCTTGGCTTGAACCAGCTAATAATTTAGCTTTAAATATAATTGATTTCCCCTTAACTATAAAGGTAAAAACCTCTAATCCTAGTTTAACTGCAAAAATAAATATCTGGGCCAGGATTGAGGGCGGCGATCAGTTTTTAGCTACGACTCTAGAGCCGATTGATTTTGAAATCGCAGAAGGCGATTGGCTAAATCTGCCAGATTCTGGGACTTATACATTATATGCTGAAGGCATTGGTTGGGGCGGCCAAATCAGTAAAACGAAAGCATATAACCTGGTTATAACTAAGGAATAGCTAAATATAAAATGAAGGCGAGATTTGTAAATCTCGCCTTCATTTTATATTTAAACTTCTATTATTGTTTAATCGGCATGATAATATATAAATATTCTTTAATTTTTTCTCCTCGTAAAATGCAGGGAGTATTATTATCAATTATTTCTATTTTTACGTTTTCTTCTTCAATGTTATTCAACCCATCAAGCAAATAACGATAATTTATTATTATGCCATTATCCACCCCGCTTACCGAAGCTGTTAAGCTAGTAATATTCTCACCGGTTTGTCCAGAAGCGGAAGAAATTACTATTTGATTCTTTCCTTGGGGAAAATCAAGGTTTACATCATTTATTCCAGTTTTTGCAAAAAGAGATGAAGCTTTAACAGCGCGAATAAATTCTTGCCGGTTAATTGTTGCTTTAGTTCGGCTATTAACAGGAATTATTTGCTTATAATCAGGATATTGTCCTTCAATCAAACGAGAAGTTAATTCGGTTGATTTTACAATAAAAATTATTTGGTTGTCAGATACGCTAAATTTTATCTCTTCTCCCCCTCCCTCGACTTCGCCACTTTCTTTTAGACCTGATAAAATTCTAATTAATTCTTGGAGGGTGGAAGCTGGGACAATAATACTTTGTTCTCCCTGATTTTGGGTTGTTTTAATTTTTATCTCTTTTTCTGCTAAACGATAGCTATCAGTAGCTGCTAGAGTCAGGCTACTGTCTTTGAATCTAAAAAAAACACCCGATAATTCCAGTCTTGTTTCGCTACTGGAAACTGCAAAAACCACCTGTGATAAAATCTTTTTAAAATCTTCGATATTCGCGCTATAATAATTATTTCTATCAACCACAGGTATTAGGGGAAACTCTTCGGCTGACTGGCCCCTTATTTTTGTTTTATAATTTTCACACTCAACCAATAAATAATTGTCTTTTTTTTCTAAGTTAATTTTTTTATTTGGCAACAGGCTAATGTAATCGGCTAAGATTTTTGAATCAACCGTGTAGGCTCCTTCTTTTTCAACCTTCCCCCGTAAATGATAAACAATCCCCATCTCTAAATTAGTAGTAATTAATTTTATATTGCCATCCTTGGCTTCAATCATAATATTCCCCAAAATAGGAAGATTAACGTTTTTGCCAGCAACGTGGCTAACCACAAAAACTCCTTGTTTAAGATTTTCTTGTAACCCAGAGAATTTCATATATGTGTATAAATTATTAGCGAATAACGTTAAACGTTTATTATATTAATTAACTGTTAGTAATAATAAGTCGGTTGATAAGTTTTTTTAATTAGCAAAAAAATGGTTTTGACCGCTTATCTTAAATAAAAAATAAATTAATTTGCCTGTTGATAGACTTAGTGTTATTTGTGGTTATGTTTGCGGTAAATGTGCAAAAATGCGTCATTAGTTGTTTTGTTAACAAAGTAGCCAGCGCCGTCCAGAGCTTATTAACATTAGTTATAAACACCGTTTGTATTATAAATTAACTGTTTAATTGACTCGACTTCTTGTTTGGCTTTCTCGTTTTCTTTTTCGTTTACTTCTTTATATATTTTATTGCAGGCGTGCATGGCGGTGGTGTGGTCTCGGCCACCAAGCTCTTGCCCGATGGTTGGGTAAGAAGTGTTAGCCTCTGCGCGCATTAAATACATAGTAATTTGTCTGGGCCAAACCATCTCTTTTTTTCTGCCCTTACCAAGCAAATCTTTGATGCTAATATCATAAAACCGGGAAACTGCATCAATAATATGTTTAGTGGTTATAGTTTTTAATTGAACGTTAGTCAGCAAATCGTTTAAAATGTTTTTTGTAGTTTCAACTGTTGGGGTCGAGTTATTAAATTCGTGGTAAGCAATAACTCTATTTAGGGCGCCTTCTAATTCTCGGATATTGCTTTGTATATTGCTGGCTATATAATCAAGTACTTCTTTGTCTAAAGTATAGTTTTTTTCCCGGCTTTTCTTTTCTAAAATAGCATGGCGGGTTTCTAAATCCGGTTGCGAAATATCAGCGATCATCCCCCATTCAAAACGAGATAATAATCTTTTTTCTAAGGCCGGGATTGATTTCGGCCGGCGGTCCGAGGTAATGACGATTTGTTTGTTTACTTGATGCAATTCGTTGAAAGTATGAAAAAATTCTTCTTGGGTTCCATCTTTGCCTCCCAAAAATTGGACATCGTCAACCAATAACAAATCAACACTTCGATAGCGGTCTTTAAATTCTTTAGCCCGGCCATTACGAATTGACTGGATATAGTCATTGGCAAATTTTTCACTTGTAACATAAAGAATTTTATCAGTTTTTTTTGAAGTTTCGTGGCCGATTGCTTGAATCAGATGGGTTTTTCCAAGGCCAACACCACCGTAAATAAAAAGCGGATTATAAGCCTTGCCGGGATTTGCGGCTACGGCCTGACAAGCAGCGTGAGCTAATTCATTCCCCTTGCCAACCACATAATCTTCAAAAACATAACGAGAGTTTAAACCAAAACGATTAGTAATGGTTGAATCATCAGTTAAGCAGCCGCTTTTTTTTATTTTTATTTTTTCTAAAATTTCATTAACTGGATTAGTTTTTTTAGTTTCTACTTTGTAAAGGATTTGTTTAATTTTTTTACTAGTAATATTTTCTAATGCTTGGCTAATTTCTTTATGATATTTTTTTTCTAGCCAAGCCTTGGTAAATGTATTGGGGACGCAGACAATCACCTGGCTGTCATCAAAGTCGGAAATGAAAGTGTTTTTGAACCAGGTAGTAAAGTTAGCTTTTGATAGATTTAATTCTATCTCGCCGAGAACCGCTTGCCAAATTTGATTATTATTCATAAAAGCATGAGGTTAATGATGGCTTAAAAGAAATTATAAAAAAGTATTTCAATAATAAATATTATAACAGCCAAAAATAAATATGAAAACCCCCGTTAATGTTTACAAGCTGTTAATAATAAGTGGAAAATTTTTATATGATTATTTTATTGACCACCAATAATAAAAGTGTTATCTTAAAATTATGATAATAAAAAAGTATATTTTTAAGCTAATTTATTTAATAAGAAATATTTATGCCGAAGAGAACATATCAACCCAATAAAAAAAGAGCGAAGAAAAAACATGGTTTTAAAAAAAGAATGTTAACCAAGGCTGGGCGCAACGTATTAAAAAGAAGAAGGCTAAAAAAGAGAGCAAAATTAACAAAATAGAGCTTATGTTGTTTCCCCCTTGATGTGGTATATGTAAATTTAAATAACTATTAGCGCAAGACAGTTGGCGTTAATTTTAAGGAAGCGGATGGGTAATTATAAGCGAATATTAGTATGTTAAAAAAAATTAATCGCTTAAAAAATGATAAGGATTTTACTAGAGTCTTTAAGACTGGCCACTCTTGTTATGATAGAACACTTAGCCTGAGAATGTCAACTAATAATTTAGGCTATAGTAGATTCGGTATAGTGGTTAGCAACAAAGTTAGCAAAAAAGCTATCGTGAGAAATAAAATTAAAAGGCAGATAAGAGCGGTTATTGGCTCACAGTTAACAAAAATAAAAAATGGATATGATGTTGTGATTATTACTCAGCCAGCAATTTTAGATAACGGTTCCCGAGAAACAGAAAAAATAATTTTTTGCCATTTTAAGAAATTGAATATGTATAAATGATAAAATATTATTCTCGTTACTTGGTAATAAAAATATTAAAAATATATCAAAAGACTTTATCTTTTGACCATGGAATATTAAAAGTATTTTTTCCCCATGGTTTTTGCCGTTTTCGGCCAACTTGTTCAGATTATACGATTGAAGCAATTAAAAAGTACGGAGTTTTTAAGGGCGGGGCGAAGGCTTTATGGCGGGTTTTAAGATGCAACCCCTGGAATAAAGGCGGTTGGGATCCATTAAAATAATTACTCAATTATAATTTAATAAATAGAAATTTTTATTTATGTTTCAAACATTATTTTATCAACCGATTTTAAACTTGTTAATTTTTTTATACAATATTGTGCCAGGGCATGATTTAGGTATAGCGATTATATTGTTAACTATTGTTATTAAATTAGCTCTTTTGCCATTGTCTAAACAATCAATTAAATCGCAGAAAGCCCTGCAGGATCTTCAGCCAAAAATAGACGAAATTAAGAAAAAGTATGCAAACAAAAAAGAAGAAATGGGCCGGGCGATCATGGCGCTTTATAAGGAAAATAAAGTTAATCCTTTTTCTTCTTGTTTACCCCTTTTAATTCAACTGCCTTTTTTATTCGCGGTTTTTCGAGTATTTAGAAACGGGTTTAATGACGAGACGCTTAGTCTAGTATATTCTTTTATTAGCCGGCCTGAAGTGATTAATAGCCTATCATTAGGTTTTTTAGATTTAGCAAAACCAAATATTATGTTAGCTTTGTTAGCTGGCGCCGCCCAATATTGGCAGGCTAAAATGATGATGACAAAAAAGCCGCTAATAAAATCCTCCGGAGCTAAAGACGAAAGCATGATGGCGATAATGAATAAACAGATGCTATATTTCATGCCCGCTCTAACAGTTTTTATCGGTTTAACTTTGCCCGGCGGTTTGACTTTATATTGGTTTATAACTACGCTTTTTACTGCCTTACAGCAAATGTACGTTTTTAAGAAAAAAGATAAAAATAATAATGATAAGCCAAAATTAATTGAAGGTGAGATAGTTAAATAAAAAATTAAACAGTCCGCTTTGCTTCGCAGAGCGAGGTCGGGGAAAACAGACGACAGAGCAGCATTTCTGTTGCCTGTCGCCTGTTTTTTGTTTACTATAAGATGATTGGTATATTTGATTCAGGCTTTGGCGGCCTGACAATTTTAAAAGAATTATTAAGGCAGCTTCCAGATTATAATTATATATATTTAGGAGATAATGCTAGAGCTCCTTATGGCAATAAATCAGACGAAGTAATATATAACTATAGTCGCCAGGCTGTAGATTTTTTATTTAAACAGGGTTGTGAGCTTATTATTATCGCCTGCAATACGGCTTCGGCCAAGGCTTTAAGAAAAATTCAACAGGAATGGCTGCCAAAGCATTATTCCCAAAAACGGGTGTTAGGGGTAATAATTCCGGTGGTAGAAGAAACAGCGGCTTTGGCCGCAAAGCAAGCTACGAAAAATAAAATAGGTCTAATCGGTACTAAAGCTACGATTAAGTCAAAAGCTTATGAAAAAGAGTTAAAAAAATTCGATAATATAAATATTAAGATCTTCACCAAGCCCACTCCCCTCTTAGTACCGTTAGTAGAAGAAGGTTGGATAAAAAGGCGGGAAACTAAAATGATTTTAAGATATTATTTGCGGCCGTTAAAAAAGCAGAAAATTAATTATTTAATTTTAGGCTGTACTCATTACCCTATTTTAGTAAAACAAATTAAAAAAATTATGGGCGATCAATGCCAGGTAATTGATTCGCCCAAGATCGTCGCAAAAAAATTAATAGATTATTTAGCCAGACATCCAGAGATAGAGAAAAAAATAAACAAAAATAGAAGAAGAAGCTATTACACAACCGATGAGCCGTTTAATTTTAAAGAATTAGCCAGTCGATTTTTAGGAGATAAAATTGATCAGGTTAAGAAAGTTGAATTATAAAATGCACAAAAAGAAGGCGAGGTTTGCAAACCTCGCCTTCTTTTTTAATATCGAAGGCGAGACGTTGACGTCTCGCCTTCGATATTTTATGTTGTTTTATTATTCAATCCTATGTACTCCACAGGCCATGAATATTGCAGTATTCTTTGGCAGAAACATTTTCGGCTTTAACACAGAATTTAGCTTCCGGCGTGTCCCCTGGTTTTAAAAATTTACGATAGATAGTTCCGCCAGCTAATAATTCGATCCATTCAATATAATGCGCTTCTTCCATCGGATGAGGAATAGAGCCAATTTTTACTAAAACGCCATCAGCAGTTTTTTCTATTACTGGTACATGTTTTTCATGGCCCTCATCTTCTTTTTTTTCTGTCAGCAGCTCCATCGGCTGGCCGCAGCAGACAAGCTCGCCTTCTCCAGCGTGCAATACTTCAACAATATTACCGCAAACATTACATTTATATATTTGATTTTGTTTAGTCATAATTATTACCACCCAAATTTACAAATGCGGCTCTAATCTACAAATAGCTTTTAAAATATTTGTAGATTTGTAGATAAATTTGTAGATTAGGGTGTAATTTAGTTTATAAAAAGATTATGTCGATTTTACTCTGAAATTAGCTTAAAAACTGTAGCGCATAACTACTGCTATTTATATATTAATATTCTTCGCATTTTAGTTGATAAAAAGCTTGCGGGTGGTCACAGGAAGGGCATTCTTTTGGCGCTTCAACTCCAAAATGCATATAGCCGCATTCTCGGCAAATCCACCAAACTTCTTTGTCTTTTTTAAAAATTGTCCCAGTCTCTAATTCTTTCAGGAGCTTCGTGTACCTTTCTTTATGGTGCTCTTCAGCTTTAGCAATAGCTTCCAGGCGGCTAGCAATTGTGGTTAAACCTTCTTCAAGGGCAGTTTGGGCAAATTCGGGGTACATTTGAGTATATTCATGGGTTTCACCAGCAATAGCGGCTTTAAGGTTTTCTTTGGTGTCGCCATAAACTATCGGCGCGCCGGCTTCAACTTTAATTTCTTCCTGTCCTTGTTTTAACTCTTGAATATGCTCAAAAAGCCTTTTAGCATGAGTTTTTTCCTGCTCAGCTGTTTCTAAAAAAATACCACTAATTTGTTCATAACCTTCTTTTTGCGCAATTTTAGCATAATAAGTATAGCGATTTCTAGCTTGGCTTTCACCAATAAAAGCTTTAGTTAAATTTTCTAATGTCTTTTGCATAAATTTTAGTCCGCCATCCGCCAGCTGGTCGGAGGCGGATAAGTTAAATTAGTTATTTGTTAATTAGACGTCTAGAAATTAAGTATTGGGTATTAATATAATATCTATTTTTCATTAAAAATTTCTTTCTTTTCCGACGATAATATTAATTTTTCTCTTAAAGACATTTATCTCAACCGGCGTGGCTACTTCTAGAGCATTATCAACCATTAAGGGGAGCTTATTATTTTTGATAGTTAGTTTTTTTAAAGAAAAAAAGCTTTGGTTTTGGTCAGTTTTTAAATTAATTAATTTTTTTGGTTTTTTGGTTCTGATGTGAAGTTCAAGTAT
>JBDRCJ010000119.1:0-5343 GCA_043821805.1 Patescibacteria group bacterium | reverse complement strand
AAATGAATTCAATCAAAAGCTTATGGATTGGTTGGTATGGTATAATACCGAAAGGTATCACTGGAGTTTAGATTTAACCTCTCCTGTGGATTATTTACTTAAAAATAGCTTGGTGTCCAATATGTGCTGGACCAATACATTAAATTGATTTTATTTAAGAAATTTGTTAAAATATGTTTAGTTAATATTAATTATTGACAGCGGGAAAATTGCTTTAAAAAGCGGTAATTTATAATTTCCGTTTGGCATTATTTAAATAGTATGGTAAGTCCAAATTTAACAAGAAAGATAGATAATAGCTTAACCATAAACACTAATACAAAAAAATTATTCCAGGTAATTTATCGGGAGCAGACAAAAGACGAAGAAAATGATGATGTGCCGAAAATAAGAGTTTCCGAATTAATTTCGAAAATGGCTTTTTATTATGAAAAAATTCGTAATTCGGTTGATTATAAAGAGGAATATTTACTTAGGAAAAATGCGATTGATCGAATTTTAAAACGTTTAATTGTTATTGAAGGGGTAGTAAAAGAATCAAAAAGCGAAGAGATTGCGAAGAATTTATTAATTGAATTGATTAGAGCCGGGTATTTACCGAACAATAAAATTCCGGAAGAGAAAATTAATGAGGTTAAAATTTTAATTGAAAAATATTTAAAATTAAAAAATTATAGTTTAGCCAGGCTAAAAGCATCGCCGGAAATAAAAAGTAAAAATCAACAAAATGAAAGGACGAGTTTAACAAACTGGCTCATCTCGACCGCGGCTAGTGAAATTGAAGAAATTATTGGTTTAGATAAAGCAAATAAAACCGTTATTAGCAATATGTATGAGGATTTAATAAGTATTGTTAAATTACCAACTGATTTAAAATTTGAGAAAGATTTAGAAATCCAAATTTATTTAGGGATTTATCGGAATTTTTTAAAATTTGATCAGGACATGCTGGGCTTTATTTTGTTTAAATATTATAGTGCGAACTGGGAAAATCCGAAAGACGAGGATATAGCGAAAATTGCCCAAAATATTATATCTCTTCGCCAAGCGATAGGTTACCAGCTTAACCATCCGATAAGTAAGCAACTAGATAAAATTATTAATCGCTATACTGTATTTTATACAATATTAATTGATGTTATTTCCGAGGATCCGACTGGCGCCTACGAAAGCTTAAAAAATGATGCTAAGGCTTTTCCTCGTTTAATAAAAAAGGTATGCGCTCGGCGTTATAAATCAATAAAATCAAAGCTTTGGCGTGCGGCTATTCGCAGTATAATTTATATTTTTATTACTAAATCAGTTTTTGTTGTTTTGCTCGAAGTCCCGGCTATCCAATGGTTTGGCGGAGAATTGAATTACACTTCTTTAGCGATTAACATTACTTTTCCCGCCTTTTTATTATTTTTAATTGTGATTTTTACCCAAGTGCCTTCAGACGATAATACAAAAAAAGTTATTGATGGAATTGAAGAAATTGTTTATCTGGAAAAGAAAAAGGCTGAACAATATATACTTCGTAAACCAGTAAAAAGAAGTAAATTAGCTAACGCCATCTTCGGAATTTTTTATACTATTACTTTTTTCCTTTCCTTTGGTTTTGTAATTTGGGCGTTAGATTTTATCGCTTTTAATTTCGTTAGTATAACAATATTTTTGTTCTTTTTAGCTTTAGTTAGTTTTTTTGGTCTTCGAATCAGAAAGGGGACGAAGGAATTTATTATTATTGAGCCAAAAGAAAATATTTTTAGCTTTATCCTAGATTTTTTTTATGTGCCAATTATTGCTACCGGGAAATGGCTTATGGAAAAGTTTTCTCGGATTAATGTTTTTGTCTTTTTCCTAGATTTTATTATTGAAGCTCCGTTTAAGATATTTGTCGAAGTGGCTGAGCAATGGACTAAGTATGTTAGGGAGAGAAAAGACGAGATCAGTTAAAATAATGCGAATCCGCGAATTTATGCAAATTCCGCAAATGTATTTTATGCAAATAGCACAAGTTTAAATAGTATTTTTGCGGCATTTGCATACTAATTTGCAGTATTTGCATTATTATATATGTTATATATTGTCGCCACCCCGATTGGCAATTTAGAAGATATTAGTCTGCGCGCGCTTCGGATACTTTCCGAAGTCGATTTTATATTATGCGAAGATACGCGGGTAACGAAAAATTTACTAAATCATTATAAAATAAAAACATCGGCTATTTCTTATCATCAGCATTCTGATTTAAAGAAATTAAATTATATTCTAGAGTTGCTGGCTGAAGGAAAAAATTTAGCTTTAGTTTCGGACGCTGGCACTCCCGGCATATCTGATCCAGGCGGTAAATTGGTAGCCGCAGTTTTTGAAAAGTTTGGCAATAAAGTAGAAATTGAATCAGTCCCTGGACCGTCGGCTATAACCGCGGCTTTATCTATTTCCGGAGTAGCGAGTGATAAGTTTGTATTTATGGGTTTCCCGCCTCATAAAAAAGGCCGGCAGACTTTTATTAAAAAAATAATAGAATCTGAATATCCAGTGGTTGTATATGAATCAAAACACCGAATTATTAAATTTTTAGAGGAATTAAAAAGGGCAGAAAAAGAATGGAACGAAGCGGCTGAAAAAAAGAATAAAGAACAAGGATTAAAAAATAAAAAACAAAAAATAAAAAAAATATATTTATCGTCAGTGGTAGTTTGCCGGGAATTATCGAAAATGCATGAGTCGGTTTACCGAGGGGAGGTTAAAAAAATTATCGAGCAAATAAAAGATAGTCCAAATAACCAAAAAGGGGAGTTTGTGGTTATTATCGGGAAATAAACACGAAAGAAACGAAATTTAACGAAAAAAACGAATGAATTTTTATAATTTATAATAATTAAAATGTATAAGCAAGGAGAAATAATTCATAAAGAGTTAAGCTATGAAATACAAGGAATATTAATGGAAGTAAGAAAAATCTATGGACCTGGCCATAAAGAGAAAGTATATTGCAATACGATTGAAGAGTTATTGCAAAGAAGTAAAATAAAATATTTGAGAGAAGCAAATATAAAAATATATTCTCCGATAACTGGTAAAATAGTTGGCGTATATAAACCTGATTTTAGTATTTTTAATAAAATAATATTAGAGGTAAAAGCTGTTGACATTATTCCAAAGAATTTTATCGACCAGGTATATAGTTATTTAAGGGTAAGTAGCTTTGAATTAGGAATTTTCGTAAATTTTAGAAGTCCAAAATTATATATAAAAAGAATTGTTTTCACAAATGATCGAAAAAAATATTTAAAACATGAATAAGCGTTTGTTTTTTTCGTAGTTTTTCGTTCTATTCGTGTATCTACATATGTCAAATAAATTTTATATTACTACCCCAATTTATTATGTAAATGATGTGCCGCATATCGGCCATACTTATACGACCGTAGCGGCTGATGTTTTAGCGCGTTTTCATCGCATGGTTGGCGATGAAACATTTTTCTTAACCGGTACTGATGAGCATGGCGCAAAAATTGAAGAAATAGCTAAAATAGCCGAGAAAACACCGCAAGATTTTACTAATGAGATTTCCGCTAAATTTAAAATAGCTTGGGATGAGCTTAATATATCAAATGATAATTTTATCCGGACCACTGATCCGAAACATAAAAAAGCCGTGCAAGATGCCCTGGCTTGCATGTATAAAAAAGGTGATATATATAAAGGAAAGTATGAAGGTTTGTATTGCCGCGGCTGCGAGCAGTATAAAAGTAGGCGTGATTTAGTAAAAGGAAAATGTCCAGAGCATAATAAGGAGCCGGAAATGATCAGTGAAACCTGCTACATGTTTAAATTATCTAAATATAAAAAAGAATTACTCACTAAAATAAAAAAGGACGTTATTGAAATCAGGCCATTAGAAAGAAAGAAAGAAATAATTAATTTTTACGAGAAAGAAGGCTTAAGCGATATTTCCTTTTCCCGCGAAAACGTAAAGTGGGGGATTCCTTTGCCCTGGGATAAATCGCAAACTGCTTATGTTTGGGCTGATGCTTTTTTAAATTATTTAACGGGGTTAGACTGGGCTGGTCAGACGAAAAAAAAACTTAGTTTTGGGTACCCGAAACTAAGTTTCAAGGGAAATTTCTGGCCGCCTGATTTGCAGTTAATGAGTAAGGATATTTTACGCGTCCATGCAACGATTTGGCCAGCTATGCTTTTGTCTCTAGGTCTAGCGCTACCAAAGCAAATTTTTGTTCATGGTTATTTCTTAATAGACGGTCAGAAAATGAGCAAATCGCTTAAAAATGTAATTTCTCCAGAAGAGATAATAAAAAAATATGGTGTTAACGGCGCTCGTTATTTATTAATGAGCGCAACTAGTTTCGGCCATGACGGCGATATTAGCTGGAAATGGTTTGATGAGAAATATAATGCGGATTTAGCGAATGGAATTGGGAATTTAGTTGCTAGGTCAGTCACTCTAGCCGAAAAAATGAAAGATAAAAAATTAATCCGCCAGCTGGCGGAGAAAAATGAAAATGTAGGTGTATGGAAAAAATATCAGAATTATTTTATGGATATAAAAGTTGATAAAATAGTTGAATTAATAAATAGCGAAATAAAACTATTAGATAGTTACATTACCAAAGAAAAGCCTTGGGGGTTAATTAAAAACAAAGATAAGCGAGTCGGAGTAGTAATGTATAATATCTTAGAAAGATTAAGGCATATTGCCTGGATGTTATGGCCGATTATGCCAGAGACAGCGGAAAATATTTGGCAGCAGCTGGGGTTAGATACTTCTAAAGAGCTAAAAAAAGATTTTATAAAAGCGACAAAATGGGGAGGACTTGAAGCTGGGAAAAAGGTGAAAAAAGGAGAAGTGTTGTTCCCTAGAATCACGAATTTGAACTAATAATATATCACAAATGAGAACGAATAAGAACTAATTTAACGAATATGGAACAAGGAGGAGGAAATAAAAAAATAATAATATATCCAGAATTAAGTTATGAAATAATGTCAATTATTTTTGAGGCGCACAATAAGGTGGGAAATAAATGGCGTGAAATAGATTTTTGTAATGCTATCGAAACACTTCTGATAAAGAGAAAAATAAATCATGAAAGAGAAAAAATTGTAAAATTAGAATTTGAAGGAAGGAAGTTTGCTGATTGCAGGTTAGATTTTATAATTGAAAATAAAATAGTTTTGGAAGTAAAAAAGGTGTGGAAAATAACCGAAGGAGAAATTAAGCAAGCATTAAGATATTTAGATGCGACAAATTTTAAATTAGCTATTATAGTAAATTTTAAGCATAAACGCATAGAATATCGACGAGTTATTAATCCAAATTTTCACTAATTTAAC
>JBDRCJ010000118.1:0-4386 GCA_043821805.1 Patescibacteria group bacterium | reverse complement strand
TTTAATTAATTTAATTAATACAATTTATGAACCAAGAAATAATTTTAAAACAAGAAAAAATTAAAGAAATTGGCTCGTCTTTGCCTGAAGTCGGTCCGTTTGGGAAAGAATTAATGGCTAATTTAGAAAAGTCCGCGATTGTAAATAGTACAATCACTGCTAAAGAAAAATCTGGTAAAGCAGAACTGCACGAAGCGTATACTGATATTTTTATTATTTTAGAAGGTTTGGAAGAGCTTTTAATTGGCGGAGAAATTATAGAGAAAGAAGAGGAAATCAAGGGCGAATGGAGAGGAAAAGGTTTAATTAATAACCGCAGTTATAATATCGCTACTGGCGATATTATTATTATTCCCAAAGGCGTGGCTCATCAGCATGGCGAAGGGGTGTTGAAGATGATAGTTTTAAAAATTGCATAGTAGATAAATAAATAAAAAGTAGTTGAACCGCTGTAAGGTGAAAAAAATGAAGGCGAGATTCGCGAATCTCGCCTTCATTTTTTTGGTGGTTTTTTTATGCTAATTTATGCTATGATTATATTAGGTAATTAATTATATAATTTATGTGGGTAAAATGGGCATTTTTTGAAGGTGTTTGCAGAAGTATAAATACAAGTTTAATGAAGTTTGTCGGGCAAGGCAATACTTTACCCGGCTCTTTTTTTATTACTAGCATAATCGGTTTTATCCAGATGATCGGCGGTTGGATAATTGCTTTATTTAGAAAAGAAAAAATTATCATGCCCTTTAGTAAAATTTATCGATCAATCATATTTGGTGTTAGCGCTTCGTTAATGACTATTTTAAGTATTTACACTTTTACTTATGCCGGCGCTGAAGTCGGAATAGTAAGTTTTTTAGTAATGCTTTCGATTATTCCCGGGACGATAATTGACCGATTATTATTCTTTGAAAAGATTCCAAAGAGAAAAATAATCGGAATTTTTCTTTATTTATTTACCGCCTTTATTTTTTTAGAAGGCTATAAGGGAAGTGGCTTATTATTTACCTTTCCCATTTGGTTAATTTTTCCTTTAGCCAATGCATTCTTATTAGCGATTAACGAAGGTTTAACAAAAAAAATCAGCCGGCAAACCAGTCCGTTTGTTAATAATTTTTATATCGGCTTAACAACTGTAATTTTTAGTTTTGTCGGATATAAGCTATTAAATGTGGCGATAGATTTTAAGCAATTATCGTTTAGTTTTTGGATAGGAGTATTTTTTATTGGTTTAGTAGTTATTTTATTAATTGCCAGCAAATTTTTAGCTTATTATGCTGGCGGGAATATTGCAGTTAAGCAGTTAGTAACGAGCAGTGCCTTTTTAATTATTGCAAATTTTTTCGGAGTTATTTTTTTCCAGGAATCCTGGACTTTAGGAAAAACCCTTGGTTTGCCCTTATTTATCATTTCTTTTTTAGTAGCCCATAGGGAAGCATGGGAATATTTTAAGTTAAAAATCGTTAAAAATAAGCTTGCTTAAGTTTATTTAGAATGTTATAATTTAAGCATGAAAAATGAGAAAAATATAGAAAAAATAAACCGGAATAATACTAAATTTAATTGGCCATTAGTCGGCAATGAACATATTATTAATTATTTATCAAGAAGCGTATTAAATAAGAAAGTGACAGATAGCTATATTTTTTTAGGACCGGAAGATTTAGGCAAAACAACAGTCGCTAGCGAGTTAGCAAAAATTTTACTGTGCAACTCATATATTAAATATGTTAATAATAATGAAATTACTGAAGTGTTACCATGCGGGCAGTGTCCATCTTGTTTACAGTTTAATAAAAAAATAAAACCTTTAAATTTAATATCGAGTGAAACAAATACCGGGGAAGGCTCTGAAATAGCACATGGAGATTTTCACATATTAAAAAGAGAAAAAGATAAAAAAAATATTTCAATTGAGCAAATCAGAAATTTTATTCGCGCTCTTAGCTTAAGTTCATTTTTAGGTTTTTATAAAATTGGCATTATTAAAGGAGCCGACTATTTAAGCCAGGAAGCGGCTAACGCCCTATTAAAAACTCTCGAAGAGCCTAACGATAAAGTCGTAATTATTTTAATAGCAACCAACCTCGAAGTTTTACCAAAAACTATTATTTCCCGTAGCCAAGTATTAAATTTTTATCCAGTAAAAGCGGATTTAATTTATGATTATTTAATTAAAGAGTATAAAATTTCGCGAAGTTTAGCGAAAAATTTATCTAGACTATCTCTCGGACGTCCGGCTTTAGCAATAAAATTTTTAGAAGATAAAGATTTTTATAATAATTATTTTGATCGAGTTAAAGCTTTTACAAATTTTTTTAATCAGGATATTAACGAGCGAATTAAAGAATTAGAGAAAATTATTGGCGTGCGCAGTTCTGGCCAAGAGTCAGCCAAGTTAGCAATCCGAATTATTGATACTTGGCAGGGGCTTATTCGCGATTTAATTCTTCTTAAACAAGGTGAAGTTAATTTAGTACAACACCAAGTTATTCTAGAGGATTTGAGAAATTTAAAAGATAGAGTACGTTTAGATAAACTTATCACAATGATAAATAATTTAGCTTTAAGTAAAGAATATATTAAAGCAAATGTAAGTTCAAAATTAGTTTTTGAAAATTTTATAGTAAATATATAAAAACTTAATTTAATTATAATTGAAAAAAGTATGTTAAAATTTAAATCAATTTTTTTTATAACCATAATGATGGTAACATTATTATCCGGCTGCTCAATTAGTTTTGGCTCAAAAGATTCTGGTTCTAGCGACGGCGGAGTTTTTGTTTCAGCTAACAAGGGTAATACTTGGCAACAGAAAGCTTTAATTCCGAACATTAGCGGCAAGCCGAGGAGTATGGCTGGGGTTAGCGTTAGCGTTCTAGTAATGGATCCTAATGATAATAAAGCTATTTATCAAGGCAGTATAGACAACGGTTTATTTTATACCTATAATATTGTTGATGGTTGGCTGCCAGCAGATAGCTTAGGGAGATTTACGATTTCAGCAGCCGCAGTTGACCCAGAGTCAAAATGTATAATATATGCGGCGGCAGAAAACAAGGTATATAAATCAACTGATTGCAATCGAAGCTGGGCGCAGGTATACTTTGATAATGATACAACAACAAAAATTAATAGTATTGCTATTGATCATTATAATTCGCAAAATGTATTTATCGGCACCTCGCGTGGTGAAATTATCAGGAGTATAGACAGAGGTATTAGCTGGAAAACATTAAATCGGTTTGAAAATAGCGTGGAAAAAATTATCATAAACCCTCATGATAGCCGGATGATATTTGTCGGCACAGCCCGTAAAGGCATATTCCGCTCAAAGGATAGCGGACTAACTTGGCAAAGCTTAAGTGAACAGTTAAAAGATTTTCAAAACGTTTTTAATTTTAAAGATTTAGCCTTGGCTAACGCTGATCAGGGCTTAATAATCCTGGCGACAAGTTATGGACTGTTAAAATCGAATGATTATGGCGATAATTGGTCGAAAATTGAATTAATTACTCCAGAAAAAAAATCAACAATTAATGCTTTAGCCATTAACCCAAAAAATTCACAAGAAATATATTATGTTACTGATACGACTTTTTACCGTTCGCTTGACGGCGGTCAAAGTTGGACATCGAAAAAATTACCATCTACCCGAGCTGGCTGGAAGTTGTTAATTGATCCGGAAAATCCGAATACTATTTATTTAGGGGTAAAGGCATTAAAATGATGCTAATCTACGAATAAACGCGAATGCCGCTAATTACTAATACTACAAATAATATAATCGCAATTCGCAACATTAGTATTTATTTGCGGATTAGCATAACATAGAGAAATATGAATCAATATATAGAAAACAAACAAGATAGCTTTACAAAAACAATAGATTTTTTTAAGAAAGATATTGCTAGCTTGCGCGTCGGTCGAGTTAATGCTAATTTAATTGATGGCGTGCAAGTAGATGCTTACGGAGTAAAAAGCCATATTAATACTATTGCTAATATAAATATTAATGATGCAAAGAGTTTGGCCATAATACCTTGGGATAAGAATATTATTAAAAGTGTTGAAAAAGCAATTGTCGAAGCTGATTTAGGTCTAGGGGTAATTAATGAGGGTGATAAAATTAGAATAACTGTGCCAGACATGACAGAAGAAACAAGGAAAGAGCTAGTAAAGAAGTTAAATGAAAAACTTGAGAAAGCGCGTATTAATATTAGACAGGTCCGTGACGAGATAAAAGATAGTATTGAAAAAGATGAAGAAGCAAAACTTATTAGCGAGGATGATAAATTTAGGTTTATTAAAGAGCTTGATGAAGAAATAAAAAATAAAAATGATGAAATAAAAGAGATGAGGGATAAGAAGGAGGAAGAGATAATG
>JBDRCJ010000117.1:0-2198 GCA_043821805.1 Patescibacteria group bacterium | reverse complement strand
TTCCGAATCTAAAATAGGTCGGATTATCAAGGAGAAGAAGATTTACCATCATCGACAGAAAATATATCACGATGGACGAATTAAGCCTATTAAAAAGGAGAAAAAGCTAAGAAAACCAGATAATTTAGCTATTAAAAAGCCAGGGGATTTGATAGAGGTTGATATGGTGGTTAGATTTGTTTGGGGTATTAAACGCTATATTATTACCGCGGTTGATGTTTGTGCTAAGTACGGATTTGCCTTCTGCTATAATCGGCCGCTATCAATTAACGCTAAAGATTTCATTCAAAAATTACAGGCTGTATTTCCATATCAAATCAAAGCGGTACAAACAGATAATGGATCAGAATTTCATAAATATTTCAGGGATTATTTGAAAGAGCAGGATATTATCCATTACTGGAATTATCCAGGCCGGCCATACCGCCAGGGGCATATCGAGAAGTTTAACCGGACGATTCAGGAAGAATTTATTGACTGGAATGAGATATTGTTAGATGATACAAATAGGTTTAACCAGAAACTGATAGATTGGCTTATTTGGTATAATACCAAACGATTTCACTGGAGTTTAAATTTAGAGACCCCTGTGGATTATTTACTTAATAATAGCTACGTGTCCAAAATGTGCTGGACTAATACATTTTTTTTATTTTATCCTAATTTTATGGTATAATATTACAACATATTATATATAGTGGATAACTGTTTTAAGTTAAAATAAGTAAGTCTGAAAATTTTGTTTGTGCCGGGCGATTTTATGTTAGAAGAATAATAAATTTATGGTAAATATTAAAGATATAAAAATAAAGAGTTTAGAGGAAGAGCAGGAAATGATAAAAGAATTTGAAAAAGAAAGAGCGGAAGTTGAAAAGCCTTTAACTAAAATAGAAAAACCGAATAGTTTTGAGAAAGCTAGCTTAAGAAAAAAGCTTGAAGAAGATGAAGGGAAAATAAATCAGACAGAAACTGAAAGCATAATTAAGGTCGGCAATGCCCAACAGACATGGAAAAAAAGGCAAAAACAAATTGAAGAAATACTAGCCAATGACTTAGAAGATATTTTTTTAAAAATGCCGGCAGATAAACAGCTCCAATTTAAGAAAACCGGGGAAGAAACGGCGAAGAAAATTAGTGAATTATTAGATAAAGTAAAAGTAAAAATAAAGCAAATTATTAATTTAATTAAAAAATGGCTGCAGTTAATTCCAGGCATTAATAAGTTTTTTCTTGAAAAAGAAGCAAAGATTAAAGCTGATCGGATAATAAGGATAAAAGAAGCGGCGGTGATTTAATATTTTATAGAGGTTTAATTATTTTATATATTAATAAACCTGATAAAGCTAAAAGTTAATTTTAAGGATAAAGATAATTTTATGAATTATAAAACAGCCTTAGTAATATTATTAATTATAATATTAATTGTTATTTTTATTTTTTTATTGATATCTCAAGGAAATGATATAGCTAATATTTTAAGGCTTAATACTCAAGAAAAAAACGTAGAAAATATTATAGATTTAAAAAATCAGGGGAAAAATTTAACTTCGGCGCAGGAAACGGTTTTAGAGGGTTATATTGATTTAAAAATTTCAGAAAAACAGGAAGTTTTGCAAAAAAATAAAAATCAATTATATAGCCAGGATGACCTAGAGTTTATTGCTAACCCCCGGGCGACTATTGAGAAAGAAATGGGAATTAGTAGCCAGCCAAAAGAGGTAAAAATTTATACACAGGAAGAATTAGATAAGATTGCCAATCCTAGCCGATATTAAAAAATTAATATAATTATAAATAATTTTTAAAAAGTATGAAAAAGTATTATTTCAATTTTTTAATCTTAATTTTTTTAACTTTGGGACTTTCTATTTCGCTCCAATCTTTATTAGCAGATTGGACAGCGCCAGTAGCAGATCCTCCCACCTGCGCAAGCGGCGATCCTGGCTGCGACGCCCCTTTAAACGTCAGCAATACCGCCCAACAAAAAGCCGGCACGTTAATATTAAATACGGGCGGGAGCGAGAATGGCTTAATTGTTGAAAACGGCAAGGTCGGCGTTGGGACGACAAATCCAGATACGCTACTCCATGTTAAAGGAACTGGTTATCCAGCCTTGAAAATAGAAAGCACGACTACCCAAGGAGGCGATGTTTGGTTGAAATCAAGCACAGGCAGCTGGGAGATGTATTTAGAGGGAG
>JBDRCJ010000116.1:0-2615 GCA_043821805.1 Patescibacteria group bacterium | reverse complement strand
GGAGAATCGTCCCGCTGGATTGCTACGCAATCAGCGGGATTGCTCGCTCACACGCTCGCAAAACTCCCGTCATCTTCATTTATTTTAATATTTATGATTATTTTTTAAGTGCCCAGGGGGAGAATCGAACTCCCACGGTATTTTACAACCATTGGATTTTAAGTCCAACGCGTCTACCAATTCCGCCACCTGGGCCGGCTGAATTAAGAATTAAGAATTTTGAATGATGAATTATTTAATTAAGTATGGTTAAACATTCTTCATTCTTAAATCTACATTCTAAAATTTTTTTGTGGAGATGGCGGGAATTGAACCCGCGTCTAATAAGTTCGCGCTAACATGTTTACAGAAATAGGCTAGTTTAAGTATTCGCCGCTATTATTAAAACTAGACAAAATTAATAGCAACTAGTTTTCGTTGTTTTAGTTTATGGCTGAAAACTTGCCTTAAACCTATTCTGGTTAATGACACCCGGGACTGGTTACCAGAAATCACCAGGCGGATGGTTGCTAGCTAAAAAGTTAGGCAGCAACAGGAGCAAAGGTCGGCATGCTAAAAGCAGCTTTTACTTTGCTGGCAAATTTGTTTGCACTTATTATTTGTGAGCATGATTTACGTGAATACTCACAAGCACGTTCTGAATGTTTGCGCAGAATCTTACTATCGATGCCTAGCATCCCCATATATAAAATTCAAAATTACAATAATCAAATTCCAAATAATGTTCAAATAACAAATAATTAAACTGTTTTGTTATTAAAATTTAGTTATTAATTATTGTTTGGAATTTGGTTATTTTTTATTGGTTATTTATTTTTTAATAATGTTCTTATTCTTCTGTCTGACTCTTTTTTCTTAATATCCTCTCTTTTGTCATACTTTTTCTTCCCCTTGCCAACGCCGAATTCTAATTTTATTAAGCTATGTTTAGTATATATTTTCAAGGGAACTAGTGTCAAGCCTTGTTCCTGCTTTTTTCCGATCAAATGTTTAATTTCGTTTTTTTTAATTAATAGCTTGCGCGGCCTTTCTGGCTGGTAATCTTTTACTGTGCCGGCATGTTTGTATAATGGAATATGGGCTTTAATTAAATATAATTCTGGCAGTTTATTTTTAATTTGTTTTAAGGTAACGTAGCTTCCTTTTAAACTAATATGTCCGGTTTTAATAGATTTAACTTCATGACCGAGCAAAATTAAACCAGCTTCATATTTTTCTAAAATATTATAATCAAAATTCGCTCGTTTGTTAACTGCAAGAGTCGGCATATCTGTTATTTATTAATTTTTGATTCTATTTTATATCTTAAATTATTATTCGTTTCCTTCGTTCCCTTTCGTTTATTACGTGTTTTATTCTAGGTTCCATTCTTTTAATTTCGTCATTACTTTTTGATTAGCCAATATATTACTTAAGTAAATTTTATAACTAGGGTCATTAATTCGTTCTTCAACTTTTTCATAACCTTTGTACTGATTAATTAACTCTTTTTGCTTAGCGGCAATTTCTTTTTCGTCTACAGTAATATTTTCTTTAAGCGCGATTTCCCTGATGATTAAAGCGTTTTTAGTGCGTTTAATAGCTTCTGGGACTAAGTCTAAGGAAAATTGCTCTCGAGTTTTATTCAAGCTAGATAGGTAGTCAGTAAATTTACCTCCTTGGCTGGAAATATTATGTTCAAACTCGTTTAGCATGGTTTCAACTTCATGATTAATTAAAGTTTCCGGAATATCGGCGAATTTTGATTTAGCTACAATTTTATTAATTATTTCAAGTTCGGTTTTTTGTTCTGCGGCTTGAGCTTTTTCTAATTCAATATTTTTTTTAAGGCTTTTTTTAATTTCTTCTAAATTTTTTGCCCCTAAATTTTTAGCTAGTTCGTCGTCTAATTTCGGCAATTGACGGTTATAAATTTCCTTAATTTTAATTTTAAATTCTACTAGTTTACCGGCTATATTTTTTTGGTAATGTTCTTTTGGATAAGGCAGGCTAAATTCACGAACTTCACTTTTTTTAGCCCCGATTAATTTTTTATCAAATCCTGGCACTAAATAATCTTTTCCAATAATTACGGTAGTTTCTTTACTCTGGCCGCCTTCGATCGGTACATTATCTAAAAACATTTGAATATCAGCAATAATTTTATCACCTTCGCCTGCTGGCTTATCGGAAATAATTTCTTTTACCCGCATTTCTTGGAGTTGATTAAGGGTTTTATTAACTTCGTCATCTTTTATTTCCACTTTTTCTTTTTTTACTTTTGCGTTTTTATAGTCTCCTAATTCAACCTTCGGCAGTATAGCTAAAACGACTTTAAATTCTAAAGGATTATTAGGAGCGAGCTTAGTTATATCAACTCTTGGCTGGCCGACTGGCTGGCCAGTAACATGCGTTTTTAAGACTTCAGTCAAAGTTTTATTAATCGCGATTCGAGCCGCTTCTTCTAGTATAGTCATTTCACTAACCTTTTGCTTTAATACGTCATAAGGAATTTTACCAGGCCTAAAGCCTTTAATATTTATACTTTCAGAAACTTTTTCCGCTCCTTTTAATATGTAAGGCTTAAATTCCTCAAGCGATAATTCAATAATTAATTCTATTTCTGATTTTGGTAA
>JBDRCJ010000115.1:0-8458 GCA_043821805.1 Patescibacteria group bacterium | reverse complement strand
TAAAAAATTTGCATTAGCTTTTAAATCAGGGTAGTTTTCCGATAGAGCAAATAAAGTCTTTAAAGTGCCAGATAAAAAATTTTCCGCTTCAGCTTGCTTTTTCGCATCCCCTCCTTTTTGCGCCGCCATTGCTTCAGTTCGTGCTTTAGTAACATTCTGCAAAGTTTCTTTTTCATGAGAAGCGTAACCCTTAACTGTTTCTACTAAATTCGGAATTAAATCATACCGCCTTTTTAGCTGGACATCTATATCGCTCCAGGCTTCATCAACCCGGTTTTTTAATCGAATTAGCGAGTTGTACATACCGATAATTACCGCAATTAAAACGGCAATAACTATCAAGACAACCCAAAATAAATTAGCCATAATTATATATCATGTAACATGTAACATATATATGGAACATGAAACATGTATTAATATTTATTATTTAAAACACGCTATCATTAAATTCTACGGAAAAATTAGCTCCATAAAATAATAAAGAAAAATCACGCTTTATAATATTTTCTACATCTTTTCTAAAATCTTCAGTAATATTTCTATTTTTAACTAAAGGACAATTTTTATCCCAGATACAAAGTTTCACTTTCTTCTTATTAAAATCAATATCCTCCCAATCAACGCAATAGGGATAAATTTTACAGTCAATGGGTCTTGGATCAATATTATTATTTAAAGTATACTTAAAAAATTTATATTCTTTACCATCCGAACAATTTTCAAAATAGACTCTATCTCCCTTGAAATATATTTTCACTCCTATCGATTCTAAATAATCTTTTAATCTGTCATGAAATACAAAATACTCATTAACCCATTCAGTCACTTCACCGTCATCACAACAAGCTCGCTCGCAATCTATCCCTTTACATCCAGTAATTTTACCTTCTGCATATTGATTTTTACTCATAAAGATTATATAAGTTTAATTCCAATTTCAACTTTATGACCTCGCGCTTTAACAGCATACCAACCAGTTAATAAACTGGCAACCTGAATAATTTCTAGCAGACTTTTTTCTTCATCTAGCTCTAATTCACTCAAATTTAATTTCATTGGAATATTTATGGTCTTCATCCTTAATTCGTCATTCCTAATTTTCAATCCATCATTCTTATTTCTCACTAAGCTGGTCGGGCCTGGTATTTCTTTAAGTTCTATTATTATATCATTTTTTTTAGCTATTTTTTTTAAAAATTCATCCTCTTTCTCATTTCTCCCTATTATTAATAGTATTTTTGCCTTACCATTTTCTGGCTTTAGCCAATAAACTCTGCCATGTTTTAATAATTCGATATCATCAACCGAACAATCAGGCCAATATTCAAGTATCTTAATTAATCTTTCGTTAAATCCAGGATCTGTAAGTAAACAGCCTCCATCAGGCGAAGGAAAAACATTAATTTTATATTTTTCAGCTAATTCAAACTGCTGTTCACGCCTTCTTCCTTTTATATTTAATAATCGGCCTCGTTTGACTAACCCATCTTTTTCAAAATCTGTTTCTGCCAGCAATTTTGCTGACAATGGTCTTAAAACTTCTAGCCCGGCTAATTTTTCAACCTGGGCTAAAGCGTTTTTATTTTGCGAAAAAGGCCTTTCTCCTAAAACTTCGCCAGTGGCAATAATATTGAAATTTTCTTTTTTCATTATTTCTCCAGCTTTTTTTATCATTAAAGCATGGCAATCAATACAAGGATTTAGATGCTTACCATATCCGCTAGACGGATTTTTAACAATTTTTAATATTTCTCCGAAAATATCTTCAATTATTAATTTTATATTTAATATTTCCGCTGCTTTTTCTGCTTTTTCACAACTGAAAAAATTGCTTGTAAAACATATTCCAGTAACATCAATGCCCTGCGCCTGCAAAACTTTCACCGCCAGCATTGAATCAAGCCCGCCAGATAATAATACTAAAGCTTTAGCTTTTCTCATGTTTCGTTATACTCGGCTTTAGCCAAGGTTAAGAATCAATTAAACGCTTACATCATTTAACTCTTCCATATTTAATTCATTATCAGCACTTTCGTCTATATCAATAACTCCATAAACTAATTCTTTTGCAACTTTTTCTCCGTATTTATCTGCAATATACCAATAGCTTGAAAATTTATTATTTCTCAAATCTCTAAAGGTACTTACTTCTTTGTGTTTCAATAAATTGCCGATAATATAACCTGTTATTCTCCAATTTGCCTTTTCTGAAAATACGACAACGAGTTTTCTTGTTTGCCACATATCTTTATAAGGCACATTGTATCTTTTTCTAAATTCATAAGATATTCCGCCCCTAAGTAACTGTTTGATCTTGCTTAAATTCAAACCATTCTGTAAATAAAATTTAAGGTGGTAATGATTTATGGCAATGCTATAATCTGAAATTGGTATTCCAAGCTTTTTATTAATCTTTATTATCTGATTCAATACGATTTGCTTCTTGGCATCATTATTAAAATAAGGGAAGTGCAAAAAAGTTGAATCTGTTAAAAAATATATTGAATTATTCGGCCAATAAGGCTCTTGCTCCTTTAAATGCTGATAAATTTTTTGCATATTCCTCCTTGAGTTAACCATAGCTTAAAAGCTTGTATAATCTTAAACCGTAGCCTAAAGGCTCGTATAATTTACTCTACTTTTTCTTTATCCCCAGCCAGACTAGAATTCCGTTTACTTTAACTTCTTTCCTAATATCAACCTGATCTGTTTTTTCTTCATCCATATCACTCGCTAAAGTTTCCGCCATTATTGCCGGGACATTTTTTAAAATTGCCTTTTTTACCTCTTTATCTTCTGCCTGCCAAAAAACTTGAATTTTATCTTTTATCGTCAGACCTGCTTGCTTACGCAAATCATTTATAAAACGAACTATCTCACGCTTTACTCCTTCTTCTTTTAACTCATCAGTTAAGGTAATATCAAGTTCAACTTTTAAATCTCCTTTCCCTTTTTTTGCTACAACATTTTTAACATTTAATTCATCTTTTACTAAAAATTCATATTCCTCATTTAATTCGTAATTCATAATTCTTAATTCCGACAAGGGTTGTCTTACCTTAATCCCAGCCTCGTCTCTTTTAGCCAATCCCAGCTCTACAATTTTCCTCACCATTTCCATCCCTTCAATAATGTTCCTTGTTTTTTGTTCTATGTTTCCTGGCTTAGGCCAGTTCTCTAAATGCACGCTTTTATTCTCTTCTTTAAAATTATTCCCGCTCACTCTTTGCCATAATTCTTCAGCAATAAACGGGGTAAACGGTGCCATGACTTTTGCTAGTTCTAATAAAACATAACCAGTTGTCTTAATCGCCGCTACTTTATCTTTTTCATCATCGCCTTTAAACCGATCGCGTGAACGACGGATATACCAGGTTGATAAATCGTTAATAAAAACTGTGATCGGCCGAGTCGCTTTAGGCAAATCATAACTATCCATACTATCTGTAACGTCTTTAATTAACTGGTTTAATTTAGCTAATATCCAAATATCTAAAATATTATTGCTTTTTATTTTAAAATTTTCCTGCCTTGCCCTGCCTTGCCGGCAGGCAGGCGGCAGGCAGGCTACTTTTTGCTCATCAGCAAACATCTCATAGAACTTATAGATATTTGAAAGTAACATTATATTTTTTCTAAAAACATCTTCTAACTCCCGCTCGTTAAAAAATAAATTTTCTGCTTGCATTAAACTCGAACTCATTAAATAAAATCTTAAAGCATCAGCGCCGAATTTATTTATTACCTCCCAAGGGTCAGGATAATTCTTTTTTGACTTACTCATCTTTTCGCCCTTTTCATTAAAAATTACACCGGTAGTAACAACATTTTCAAAACTATTAGAATTAAATAAGGCCGTGGACATAACATGCATCACATAAAACCAAGCTCTAGTTTGGGAAATATATTCAGAAATAAATTGGGCCGGGAAATTTTTTTCAAATTTTTCCTTATTCTCAAAAGGATAATGCATCTGGGCAAATGACATTGAGCCAGACTCAACCCAGCAATCAAAAACTTCTTTAATGCGATGCATCTCTCCTCCGCATTTACATTTCCAAGTTAAATTATCAATAAAGTGTGAATGGATATCAGTAATATTCTTTTTGCCACTTTTTTTCTCTAAATCTTTAACACTGCCCATAATTTCACGTTTTTTGCATTTATCACATTCCCAAATCGGTATTGGAGTGGCAAAATAGCGGTTGCGGGAAATATTCCAGTCCGGTGCTTGTTCTATTCCTTGGGCAAAACGGCCATGTTTCAAATATTTTGGAAACCAATTTATTTTTTCATTCAACTCAAGCATCCTCTTCCTAATTTTCTCAATGCTTAAAAACCAGGCCGGAATCGCATTATAAAATAATTGAGTCTCACAACGGTGACAGAAGGGATAAGAATGAGTAGTTTGTTCTTTTTTAAATAGCAGGCCACGTTTGGCTAAATCTGCAATAATCATTTTATCTGCTTTTTTAAAATAAACTCCCTTAAACTGCGGCACTGTTTCATTAAAAAATCCTTTTTCATCAATCCCTGGGATAACTGGCAGATCTAATTTTAAGCCTAAATTATAATCATCCTCGCCATAAACAACCGCGGTATGGACTACGCCTGTACCATCTTCAGTAGTCACAAAATCCGCCTCGGCAACATAATACACTTTCTTGCCGCTTTCCCTTAAAGCCGGCACATCAAATAAGGGCTCATATTCTAAACCAACTAAATCCTTACCTTTTATCTCATTTACCACTTCATATTTAATATTGCCAACTACATCTTCCACCCGATCTTTAGCTAAAACATAATGTTCCTTGTCTTTTGCCTGCCCCGTCTTTATGACTGGGGTTCCTTGTTCCTTGAGAACAACATAATCAATCTTCTTCCCTACTGCTAAAGCCACATTGCCTGGCAAAGTCCAAGGCGTAGTCGTCCAGGCCAAAATATAAACATCGTCATCACCTACCATTTCTTTCAACTTTTTACTTTTTACTTTTACTCTAAATTTAACATATACACTTTCTTCGGTAATATCCTTATAACTATTATCCATGGCCACTTCAAAATTTGAAATCGGGGTTTCACAACGCGGACAATAAAGAAGCACTTTACGGCCCTGGTAAATTAAATCTTTATTCCATAACTCCTTAAAACCCCACCAAACTGATTCCATAAATGGTAAATCCATGGTCTTATAAGAATTTTTAAATTCAATCCAACGGGCAATTCTTCTCACCATTTTATCCCAAATATCAGCATACTCTAAAACCCTAGCTCGGCAGGCTTCATTAAATTTATCTACCCCTAATTTTTCTATTTCTTTTTTACCACTTATTTTTAAATCTTTTTCAATAATATTTTCAATCGGCAAACCATGGCAATCCCAGCCCCAGCGACGCTCTACTCGATACCCGCGCATTGTCCAATACCTAGGCACAACATCTTTTGAAACACTGGATAAAATATGACCGTAATGCGGTTCACCGGTCCCAAAAGGCGGGCCATCATAAAAAACATAATCGCCTTTAGGGGCATCACGTTCAACTGATTTTTCAAAAGTTTTTGCTTTATCCCAAAAATCTAAAATCTTCTCTTCCATTTCCGGAAAAGGATTTATTTTTTTATTATTATTTTTAACCATAAAATAAAACAGCCTAGATTAATTATATTATTAAATTACCCTAAATTTAGCTAATTGTCAAAAATATTTCGTTTTAATTTTATTGAAATTTTAATCTTATTATGTTATTTTAAATTTATGAGATGAAATTTCTTTTTATTTCATTGCGAAAACTTGTTCCTTGCTAAAAAAAGCTGTTACCTTTCTATGCTTTGCGCTGGTTAGGGCCCTTATTATTAGGGTTAAAGCTTAAACAGCTTGCCATAAATTTCATCTCTAATAACCTCTCCCATGCGCCTGGTGCAGTTTCTTTGTGCCAGGCGCCTTTTCTTTTTATAAAATCACTGTTATAATTTATTGAAGTTAATGAAACTATTAATAAAACTAAGCAATTAACGAAACTATGTTTCCGGTACCCGAAACTTAGTTTCGTGATGATTTTCGTGATGGTAAAATTCAATTTAAAAAGTAATTTCCAGCCAACCGGCGATCAGCCTGAGGCAATAAAAAAATTAGTGGCTGGTTTAAATAAGGGTTATCGCGACCAAACCCTATTAGGAGTTACCGGTAGCGGTAAAACTTTTACCATGGCAAAAATTATTGAAGCGATAGAAAAGCCGATTTTAGTCATCTCTCATAATAAAACTTTAGCCGCCCAGCTTTACGGCGAGTTTCGACAATTTTTTCCTGATAACGCGGTTCATTATTTTGTTTCATATTATGATTATTACCAGCCCGAAGCCTATATTCCGCAAACCGATACTTATATAGAAAAAGAAACCGCTATTAATGAAGAAATAGACCGTTTGCGCCATGCCGCTACCCAATCATTAATTAACCGGCGAGATGTTATCGTTGTGGCCAGTGTTTCTTGCATTTACGGAATTGGTGAACGGGAAGATTATATTAATTTAGGAAAAACTTTTGCAAAAGGACAAATTATTAAACGAAATGAGTTGCTTCGCCAATTAGTAAAAATACAATATAAAAGAAATGATGCTAATTTTTACCGCGGGCAATTCAGAGTAAAAGGCGAAACGATTGATATCCACTTAGCGACTGGCGAGGCTGTTATAAGATTAAATTTATTCGGAGATAAAATAGATAAAATTCAAATTTTTACAATCCGGCCGGGATTAAAAAAGCCAGGCTGGGCCATGGATTTAAATAAAAAACAAAGCCAGCAATTATCTGAAATCACTGTCCTGCCAGCCAAGCATTTTCTTACTCCAGAAGACAACCTAAAAATCGCGCTTAATAATATCAGGCAAGAATTAAAAGCTAGGCTAGCTGAATTAAAAAAGCTTAAAAAAGACATTGAAGCTTACCGCTTAGAAAAAAAGACTAACTATGACTTAGAAATGATTGAGGAAATCGGCTACACAAACGGCATTGAAAATTATTCCCGCCACTTAACTGGTAGATCGCCGGGAGAGCCGCCGGCGACTTTAATAGATTTTTTTCCTGATGACTTTGTTATTTTTATTGATGAATCGCATGCTAGCCTACCGCAAATCCGGGGTATGTATGCCGGCGACCAATCGCGTAAGCAGACGTTAATAGATTTCGGCTTCCGTTTACCGAGCGCCCGAGATAACCGTCCCTTAAATTTTATAGAGTTTAATGACAAAATTAATCAGGTTATTTATGTCAGCGCTACCCCCCAGAAATATGAGATTAGAAATTCTAAACAGGTTGTGGAGCAAATAATTAGGCCGACCGGCTTATTAGACCCGGAAGTAGAAGTAAGAAAAACCTCCGGACAGATCCCCGACTTAATAAAAGAGATTGAGAAAAGAACAGCGAAAAAACAGCGGGTTTTAGTCACCACCCTAACAAAAAGAATGGCCGAAGAACTAGCTAGCTACTTAGGCGAACAGCCAGCCTCGACTAGCGCGCCTGCTTCGCTGAATCAAGGCGAGAGTCTAGGCGGGAATATAAAAGTCCAGTACCTACATAGTGAAATTAATACTTTAGAAAGAATAGATATCTTGCGCGATTTAAGAATTGGCAAATACGATGTATTAGTCGGTATTAATCTTTTGCGGGAAGGTTTAGATTTGCCCGAAGTGTCTTTAGTGGCGATTCTAGACGCGGATATGTCTGGTTTTCTAAGAAATGAAACTTCGCTCATGCAAACCATGGGCCGAGCAGCCCGCCATGTTGAAGGCAAAGTTATTATGTATGCTGATAAAATTACACCTGCCATGCGTTATGCGATTAATGAAACCAACCGCCGCAGAAAAAAACAGATTACTTATAATAAAAAGCATAATATTACACCAAAAAGCATTGAAGCAAAATTGCATGAAAGGATAATTTAAAAGGGCAAACGTACATTTGCCCCTAGCATATTAGGTTAATGAAATAACCTATACAAAAAATTGAAAACTTCACTAAATAAACTGTTCCAACAATTCCAAAAAAAGTTGTAACTGCGACGACTGCCCTAACCTTATTCGGTCCTTCATCAAATTTAATATACAACATAATTAAAAAAAATATTGGCCAGCAAAAAAGAATTGCGGTAAACTCATAAAACCATCGTCTCATTTTCCTCCCTCCTTTCTAATTAATAGAAGTTACACTCAATTATCTTCAAGCTAATTTTTAATTATAATAAATAATCTTTAAATAAACCAGATAACACCCAAATCTACAAATAACATCCTAATCTACAAATAAATATTAAATATTTGTAGATTTGTAGATACATTTGTAGATTAGGGTGTTTATTAACTAGTAATCTAAAAAAATTCTTAAAAAATTGGCCAAAATTAAATACAAGATAACTGCTATTATTAAATTAAAAAGAACGTAATTTTTTCTTTCTTAATA
>JBDRCJ010000114.1:0-4523 GCA_043821805.1 Patescibacteria group bacterium | reverse complement strand
CAGCGGGAAAATTTAAATCCGATTGAAACGGCTATGGCCTATCGGAAGTTAATTGATGATTTTAATTTAACCCATGAAGGAGTGGCGAAAAAAGTCGGTAAAGCCAGGCCGTCTATCGCTAACACTTTGCGGCTTTTAAATCTGCCCGAAGAAGTGCAAGAAGCTTTAATGCAAGGCCGGATTACCGAAAACCACGCTAAAATAATAATCGGGTTAGACAGCTACGAAAAGCAGATGAGCTTATTTAAAAAAATCATGCGGGGTAATTTAACTGTTACTGATACTTTTGAAGAAGCGCGCCGGATGGGCGGGACAAAGCAGGCGAGAATAAAAATTAATTATGCAGATAAAGATAAAGAGTTTGCCTTTCGCGAATTTTTCGGCGCGAAAGTAGAAATAAAGCGCCGCGGTAAAGGCGGCCAGGTTATTATTGATTTTTTCAGCGACGATGAGCTAGGGGAGATTGTGGAGAAAGTGAAGAAGGATTGACGATTGGCGATTGACGAATGACGATTGATGATTTAATAATGTAGTTTTGAATTTTGGATTTTGATATTGTAATTTATTTGTAATTTGTAATTTTTGATTTGTAATTTTTTTCGTGTTCTCTGTTCCTTGCTCTATGTTACGAGTTACGAGTTACGGGTTACAAGTTATGAGAAGCAATCTAGATATAATATTTATTTAACTTTATATATTATTTAATAACAAGGAGGTGTATGTTATTGAAAAAAGCTCTTAATTATATCTTTATTATATTTCTAGTAGTGGAGGGATTTTTTATTTTTGGCAAAGATGCAAGAGCAATCGAAATTTCAGATAATGTTAGCTGGACTAAAGCGGACAGCCCGGTTATTGTTAATGAAAGTGTTAGGGTTAAAGCAGGAGGTAATTTAACAATTGAATCAGGAGTAGTTGTGAAATTTAATTCAGGCCAAGGTTTAGCCACTAGCGGTCAGTTAAATACAGAAGGCACAAAAGAGGAGCCAATTATTTTTACTTCAATTAAGGATGATCAGAATGGCGGTGATTCTAATAATGATGGAAGCAGCACATTACCAGAGCCAGGGGATTGGTGGTATTTATCATTCAGCCCTGGATCAGTCAGCGAGCTTAATTTCGTCGAAATAAAATATGGTGGAGGGGAAAATTATACAGGGGCGATAATTATTTATAAAGGAACATTAAATATAAATAATTCCGTTATTATTGAAAATGCTGGCGGCATAGCAAATCGTCAAGGTCAGCTTACGGTTAATAATTCTTCTATTTATAATAATTATGTGCCATTTATTGGAGGCATAATGGTTGATGCAGGAATTTCTAATAACAATAATGCTAATATTATTGTTGAAGCAAAAAATAATTGGTGGGGGAACGCTGACGGTCCTTGCCCTTGGCGTGAATTAAGCCAAGGCATTCCTGTTTATCAGATTAATATTGAAGAGCTGTGCGGAGGTAAAGCTTTAGTTGATGTTGGGGTGGTATTTGATCCCTGGTTAACAGCATTACCGATATATGATGAGCTTACAGAACCAGATCCAGTAATAATTGTTCCCGGAATTATGGGGAGCTGGAACTTAAGCGGAAAATGGGAGTTAGATCCGATTTTACATACATATGATAATCTTTGGGAAGCTTTAAAATTAGCTGGCTATATTGAAGATGAAACATTATTTGCTTTTCCTTACCAATGGCGGCAGTCAAATAATTATTCGGCCGTACTTCTAAAAGATAAAATCACGGAAGTAAAAAATATCTGCCAGTGCGATAAGGTCGATATTGTCGCTCATAGTATGGGCGGTTTAGTAGCTAGAGCTTATATTGAAGGAAATGATTACCAAAGCGATATTGACCAGCTTATTTTTTTAGCTACCCCGCATAAAGGATCCCCAAAAACTTATTTAACTTGGGAGTCGGGAGAAGTTGGGCAAACGAGCAGAGATTATATTTTTGAAAGAATATTTTTATTAGTTGCTATTTTTAATAATTACGCAAATATTTTCCAATACGTTAGAGGCTTACCGGTTGAGACAGTGCAAGAATTATTACCTATATACAATTATTTACGAGATAAAGAGACAATGGAGTTAAGAACTTATCCGAATAATTATCCAGTAAATACTTTTTTAGAAGGCTTAAATAATCAAAGCCAGCTAGATAAATTAAACCAAGTTAGGGGAGTAAATATTATTGCTAAAGCTGGCGAAGAAAGCACAATTAATTATTTTCGAGTGGTTGAAAAAGATTTTGTTGACGGAACTTGGGAGCATGGTTATCCGGAAAATTATAGTTTGCCATTTACTGACCATGGCCTTGAATATGGTCCAGGAGATAACACAGTCCCAGAAATAAGTAATTTAGATTTTGCCGGGCTAGATAATATAATAATAGAGAGTAACCACAATGATATAGTTACAGACGCGCAGAAATTTATTATTAAAGAATTAACTGGAGTTGAGCCGGGCGAAGAAGTAAGGAAAAATATATTTACTAAAATTTTTATGGTGCGGATTTTTTCGCCGGCAGATTTTTTAATAATTGCTCCAGACAATAGCATATTGGGCAAGGATTTTAGTAATAATCAGGCAGTAAATGAAATTCCTAATGCTTTTTATTCCGGGTTTAATAATGATATTGAGTTTGCGGTAATACCCGAACCGCTTAACGGCGAATATGAAATTATTTTGCAGGGCACGGATATTGGAGAATATAAGTTAAGCGCAAGTTATATTAATGAAGAAAAGGTAATAGATAAAGAATTTAGCGGAAATATATTAAGCGGAGTCGAGCATAAATTCAGTATAAATATTAATAGCGAAGCCGAAGAACCGACAAGTGATTTAGTTCCGCAAGGCGAATATGTAGTTACGATTAATAGTGCGATAGAGGATATAGAAGAAATTTATAATTTAGGCTATTTAAAAAATAAAGGCGAAAAAAATAGTTTAATTAATGAACTAAAAAAATTAGATAACAAATTAAAAGTTTATGATTTATTAATTTCTGGAATTGAAAAACTGATTGAAAAAACTGAAAATAGTAAAATTAAAGACAAAGCTAAAGAAAAAATAATAAACGCTTTAAATAAAAGACTTGAGAAGACTTTGGAAAATAAAAAAGAAACTATAGAAAAAGAATTAAATAACTTTGAGAAAAAAATAGATAAACTTTTAGAGCAAGATAAAATAAATCAAGCCGGATATGATATAATAAACAATGATATATATTTTTTAAAAATTAATTTATAAAATTTATGAAAAACAACAAGAAAAATTTAATTTTAATATTGTTTGTTAGTTTTATTTTAGCATTAATTTTAAGCAAATTTGTCGGAGGATTAGTTTATGTTTTTTTTAAGCCCGTTACAGGCTTAGGGCCTCAATTGCAATGCCCAGAGTGTTTTGACGGTTTCATTATAAATTATTTATTTTTTATTAGTTTATTAGTATGTTTATTTAAGTTTAACAAAAAAAATAAATTTTGGTTTATACTATTTTTACCAATAATATTGTTTATAAATCCTCCTTTTGAATTTTTAATTATTTCATTAATATTTATTTTTGTTGCATGGTTACTAGCTAAAATAATTTTAATAATTTATAAAATGGTGAAGAAGTAGATTTTAAAATCGCGGCAGAATCACCCGTAGCTTCGGGCAGATTTTGCCGGGGCGGGAAACTAAAAAATGGTGAAGAAATAAAAAAACGTTAAAACTGCTCCGGCAGAATCACTCCGACGCCTCGGAGGATTCTGCCGCGTTTTTAATATAGCAATACGTGAAAAATATGGCTGTTCGTGAAAAAACACAATTTATTCCTGATCAAATATATTACATAACATTCACAATATTGGGATGGAAGAAAATATTTATTAATGATAAATATTGTAATTTAGTCTATCAGTGGTTTAATTATATGAAATCCAACTATGATAATAAGATCTATGGGTATGTAATTATGCCCAATCATATTCATGTTTTAATTAAGATCACAAATAAATCAAAAAAATTATCGGTGCTTATATTCAATGCCAAAAGGTTTATGGGATTATCAATAATTAAACTATTAAAAGAAGATAAAAAAATAAATTTAGTAAATTATTTTTCCCTAAATTCAGACAAAAGAGCGAATTATAAACTATTTCAGCCCAGATATGATTCGTTAATTATTCAATCGCGAAAATTCTTTTTAGAAAAATTGAATTATATCCATAAAAACCCTTGCCAGGAGAAATGGAACTTAGCGGAAAAACCAGAAGATTATAAGTATTCTAGCGCTGCTAATTATATTTTAGGAAAAGGGTATTATGAAGTAGATATTATAGATTTTTGATTTGTCTTGTTTAAAACCGCGGTGAATATACGGTAGAAAACCGCGGCAGAATCCTCCGAAGCGTCGGAGAGATTCTGCCGGAGCAGGGGAATCCTCTCCTCCGCCGGTTGGCGGATCAGAGAGATTCTGCCGGAGCAGGGGGAAAAGCGCGCAGTCGCGTTATTCCTTAATTTTCTTCGTGAACGTTCA
>JBDRCJ010000113.1:0-4370 GCA_043821805.1 Patescibacteria group bacterium | reverse complement strand
GATAGTATTGAAAAAGATGAAGAAGCAAAACTTATTAGCGAGGATGATAAATTTAGGTTTATTAAAGAGCTTGATGAAGAAATAAAAAATAAAAATGATGAAATAAAAGAGATGAGGGATAAGAAGGAGGAAGAGATAATGACGGTATAACGTAAGATCGCTGTGCTCGGAGGATCGCTCACTGCGGTTCGCTCGGAGGATCGCTCGCTGATGCTCGCTCGTAGGATTATTTTTTCACTTCGTGAAAAATTCGGAGTATCGCTCGCTGACGCTCGCTCGGATGATCGCTTCGCTCGAAGGATTATTTCAATCGTAAAAACGAGCGCAGCGATACTACGTTTACTACGAACGAAGTGATACTACGAGCGCAGCGATCCTGCGATTATTACATATTTTATGCTAGTAACGATAATAATATTTTTAATACTTCTATCAGTCTTAGTTTTTGTTCATGAGCTAGGACATTTTTTAATGGCGCGGCGATATGGAGTAAAGGCGGAAGAGTTTGGCTTTGGTTTTCCGCCAAGGATTTGGGGTATCTATAGGAATAAAGAGGGAAAGTGGCAACAGGTAAAAGGAAAAAGAGAAGTAATAGACGCGCCGGGCACTATAATGTCAATAAACTGGATACCATTGGGCGGTTTTGTTAAAATCAAAGGGGAGAATGGTGAAAATGAAGAAGAAAATGACAGTTTCTCTGGTCGGTCAATTTGGCAAAGATTCGTTATGTTATCGGCCGGCGTATCAATGAATATAATTTTAGCGGCAATATTGATTTCCATTGGCTTGATGTTTGGTTTGCCGCAGGCGCTTGACGGAATTAACCCGAAAGCTGAAATTAGTAATGAAAAAATTCAAATCGCCCAAGTCTTGCCGAATACGCCAGCCGCCGCCGTGGGTTTGGAGATGGCTGATATAATTATTAGTATTGATAACCAAGAATTTAAAACCGAAGATGATATCCAGGCCTATAATAAATCTAAAGTTGGCCAGGAATTAACTTATAAAATAAAACGGGGTCAAGAAGAGTTAATTTTTCAAGTTACGCCGACAATAATTGAAGAAATTGGTGCTGGAGGAATAGGTATTTCCATCGTAACTACTGGCTTAGTAAAATATCCTTGGTATTTAGCTATCTGGGAAGGTGTAAAAACAACTATTTTTTTAACCTGGTATATTATTGTCGCTTTTTATGACTTATTTAAAAATTTAATTTTTGGCCAGGGAGTAAGTATTGATATTGCCGGCCCGGTTGGAATCGCGGCTTTTACCGGCCAGGTGGCACGGATGGGTTTTATTTATTTAATCCAATTCACTGCTCTGCTTTCAATTAATTTAGCAATAATAAATTTTTTACCTATACCAGCTCTAGATGGAGGACGAGTATTATTTTTAATAATCGAAAAAATTAAAGGTTCGCCAGTTAAAAGGGAGGTTGAAGCAGTTATCCATAATATTGGTTTTACTATTTTAATGTTATTGGTTTTAGTTGTAACTTTTAGAGACGTAGCGCGGTTCGGGGACGTTTTTAAGGGAATTTGGGAAAAGATTGTAGGATAAAGTATCAATTTTGAATTTCCAATTTTGAATTTTGATTGAATTTTGAATTACTAATAATTTAATTTCGAAATTCTATGGTAAAAGATCAGGCATTAAATTATGATCTAGAAGAAAGGACAGCTAAATTCGGAGAAGATATTATAAAATTATGTAAAAGCATTAAACAAGATATAATTACTAAGCCATTAATAAATCAAGCGATTAGGTCAGGAACAAGTATAGGATCAAATTATATGGAAGCTAACGGAGCTAGTTCAAAAAAAGATTTTAAAAATAAAATACACATATGCAAAAAAGAAATACAGGAAACAAAACATTGGTTAAGAATGATCGCCATAGCCGTTCCAGCAAAAAAAGAGGAATGTAGAAAATTATGGCAAGAAGCGCAAGAATTAACTTTAATCTTCGGAAAAATTATCTCATCTTTAAAATAGTATATTAGAAAATTAAAAATTAATCATTCAATTAAAATTCAAAATTCAAAATTATAAATTATTATGAACATAAATATTAAAGCGACAAAAATTGAACTAACACCTGATATAAGAAAATATGCACAGGAAAAAATGGATATGCTTGATAAATATCTTGGCCAAATTCAAGTATTACATTGTGATGTAGAAGTAGGCATGTCGGTCGGTAGCCACCAGAGCGGAGAAATTTATCGGGCAGAAGTTAATTTAGAAGTACCGGGAGAGCTTTTACGGGTGGAAAAAACCGAGAAAGAATTATTTAAGGCGATTGATAAGGTAAAAGACCATTTAACTCGGTCTATTCGGAGATATAAGGAAAAAAAGATTGAGAGGAGGAGGAGTATAACAAATTTCTAGTTTCTATCATCTAATTTCTAAAAAGTTGAATAAATTTATTATTTATGTTTTAATTAGGAATTAGAAATTAGGAATTAGAAATTTTTTTAATTTATGTCAATTTTAACTAAAATATTAGGTGATCCGAATGAAAAGATAATAAAAGAAATGCAGCCAATTGTGGATGAAATTAATGAGCTGGAAAGTAAATTTGAGAAGATGAATGATGATGAGCTTAAGGATATGACGGTTAGACTAAGAGAAGAGCTAGGTATTGCAGAGAAAAATGAGAATGAAAAAAATATGGAATCAGGAATCAGGAATCAGGGGATCTGGCGCGAAAGTATTTAAACCCCAAACATGATAAATTATTGCCGGAAGCGTTTGCGGTGGTTAGAGAAGCAGCTAAAAGAACGCTTAAGCAAAGGCATTTTGATGTCCAGCTAATGGGCGGTATTGTTCTTCATCGTGGGCAAATTACAGAGATGAAAACTGGCGAAGGGAAAACTTTAGTCGCGACTTTGCCAGTTTATTTAAATGCTTTAGCCGCTCGAGGAGTGCATGTTGTGACTGTTAATGATTATTTAGCCCGCCGTGACGCTGGTTGGATGGGGCAAATCTATTATGCTTTAGGCATGAGTACGGGTGTAATTATACATGAGGCAGCTTATATTTATGACCCAAACGTAATTATTGAAGGAGAAAAAGACGAGAAGTTGAAGCATTTTAGGCTGGTTTCAAGAAAAGAAGCTTATCAGTGCGATATTACTTACGGGACTAACAATGAATTCGGTTTTGATTATTTGCGCGATAATATGGCGCCAAATTCAGATAGAACTGTTCAGCGGGAATTACATTACGCGATTGTTGATGAAATTGATTCAATCTTAATAGATGAGGCTCGCACCCCATTAATTATTAGCGCTCCGGCTGAAGAATCAACTGATAAGTATTTTAAATTTGCTGATTTGGTGAAAAGATTGAAAGAGAATGTTCTCGTGGAAGGTTCCGCTCCAGAAGACGGGCAAGCTCCTTCAACAAACTCGGGGCAGGCAGAGCAAGGAGATTATAATATTGATGAAAAAATGCGGGCGGTTACTTTAACCGAAGCTGGTATTGCTAAGATGGAAAAGTGGCTAGGGGTAGATAATATTTATGTATCAGGCGGTATTCGGGAAGTGCATCATATTGAGCAGGCATTAAAATCTTTAGTTTTATTTAAGCGGGATAAGGATTATGTTGTTAAAGACGGTGAGGTAATAATTGTTGATGAATTTACCGGCCGTTTAATGCCAGGCCGAAGATATAGCGAAGGTTTACACCAGGCAATTGAAGCTAAAGAAGGCGTGGTGGTCCAGAGAGAGTCGCAAACTTTAGCGACAATAACTTTCCAAAATTATTTTCGTATCTATCAGAAATTAGCCGGCATGACTGGAACGGCGGTTACGGAAGCAGAGGAGTTTGCAAAGATTTATAGCCTTGATACTGTCATAATCCCAACTAATAAGCCCATGGTCAGGAAAGACATGAATGATTTAATTTATCGCACTGAAGAAGGGAAATATAAAGCGGTAATTATGGACGTAAAAGAAAGAAGTAAAAAAGGCCAGCCAGTTTTAGTCGGTACTATTTCTATTGAAAAAAATGAAATGCTTAAAGATATGATGGAGAGGGAAGGTCTTAAGCCAGAAATTTTAAATGCAAAAAATCATACTCGGGAGGCACAAATTATTGCCCAAGCCGGCCGGACTGGTGCGATAACGATAGCAACAAATATGGCAGGGCGAGGAGTAGATATAGTGTTAGGGGGAAATCCGCCAGACAAGGAAGAACAGGAAAAAGTAATAGAATCAGGTGGTTTGCATGTTATTGGCACTGAACGGCATGAAGCTCGGCGGATAGATAATCAGCTTCGCGGTCGAGCCGGACGCCAAGGCGATGCAGGCTCATCCCGGTTTTATGTTTCAACCGACGACGATTTAATGCGAATTTTTGGCGGTG
>JBDRCJ010000112.1:0-4655 GCA_043821805.1 Patescibacteria group bacterium | reverse complement strand
TTACGTATAGCTAATTCTAGACCTAATAATGATATTTTCAATAATTCCAACTAAAATTAAGCTGGAAAGGACAGCGCTGCCCCCATAACTCACAAATGGGAGCGAAATGCCGATAACTGGTAATATGCCTATATTCATACCAATGTTAATAAACATTTCAATAAAAATCAAGCCCATCGCCCCTAAAATAAGAAAAATGGCAAAATCATTATTAACTCGCTTGATGATTATTATGCAGCGGTAATAAAAAACGGAAAAAAATAAAATAATTAAACCGACTCCTAAAAAGCCTAATTCTTCGGCTATTACCGCAAAAATAAAATCATTCTGCGCTTCTGGTAAAAATTTTAATTGCGATTGTGATCCAAATCCTATCCCCCGTCCTGTCAGCCCGCCAGCCCCGACCGCAATCGTTGCTTGAGTTGCATTATAACCTTGATCTAAGTAATCATAGGACGGATTAACAAAAGTTATAATCCGCTCTTTTTGATAATCTTTAAAAAAGAAAAGCCAAGCCGAGGTAAATAAAATAATTAGAATTAAAGCGATTATAAAAAAATATTTTTTGCTAAAACCAGTAATCAGTAAAACCACTAACCAAACTAATAATAAAATCAAGGCTGAGCCAAAATCCGGTTGGGCTAAAACTAAAACAGCAAAAATAGAGACGCTTAAGCCGGAAACAATAAAATGTTTAATTGTTTTAATTCTGACTGAATATTCTGAAAAAAATCGTGCTAAAAATATTATTAAAATTATTTTAATAAATTCGACAGGCTGGAACCCAAAACTGCCAAAATAAAACCAGCTCCGGCTACCTCTAATTGTCTCGCCAAAAAATAATACTGCGATTAAAGCTAAGATACCTCCGAGATAAAGATAATTACTTAACCCTTTTAAATAATTAAAATCTAAGAAAGCAAATAAAAAAAGTAAAAAAATTCCTAAAATTACAAAAAATATTTGTTTCTTAAAATTTAATAAATCAAAACTCTCGCGGCTTAAGGCGATACTGTAAATTTCAATTAAACCAATCGAAACTAAAAGTAAAACAGCAAAAAATAATATCCAATCAAAGTTTTTTAAGTAAACAAATATTTTATTAAACATATATATTATTACCCAACACCACTTAAAGCAAATCAACAAATCTTAATAACTATTCTTTACTATTTTTTACTACTATTTACTATTGGTTAGCTATCATATTACTAAAAAAGCATAATAAAACCTCGTAAATTTTTTAAGTATCAGTAATTAGTATATTTGTTTTATTTGTTGTAGATTCGTTGACTTGTAAAATAAACAAAGCTAATCAAATGCTCCAATGAATAATGAAGACGAGATTAGCATAGTATTTTATTTCTCTTCGCCGGTGCCACCAAAAAATTTAATATAAATATCTTCATCTAAAATATTTATTTCTGGCACTATCTCTATCCGGTTAATATTATTTAGACTACCCGGCCAACTCATTTCAACTAATCTTTCTTCGCCCGAAATAGATTCGCTCACCGTATATTGATTTACGCCGGCTAAAGTATTCCCGCTGTATAATAAAATATTAAAAGTAATTTCCCAATAGTTATACGGCGAATTATTTTTAATTAAAAAATTTAAAGAATTAAGATTAATTTTTTCAGATAAACCGCTTAGGCTATAAGGAGAAAAGTCAATATCTTTAATTAAAATATCATAATGCTCATTATAATATTTATTCCAATCAGGATAAAAATGGAGATTTATTCTCGACCAGATAATATTATTTATCACGAACTGAAAATCAGAACTTTTTAATTTATTATCTAGACCAAGAGCTAAAATATATTTTCGTTCGCTCGGAAAAATAGAATTTTCTCCGCAAACAACTTCTTCCTCTTGCGAATATAAACAATAACTAAACTGCGCCCAATGTTTCTCGTTAGGATTCTCAATTTCTAAAGCTAAGTCAAATTTTTCATTGGTGGCCGGCAATATATTAATTCGAGAGTAATTTAAATTTTTTGCTGCTTGGGAAGCTAAATAGGTATGATTTATGGTATTAGTCTGAACTAATTCTTTAATTAATGATTCATCATCTCTCATGCCAACCGCTAAATAATAAGCAAACCCATAAATAGTGTATGTCCATGAAACAACTGCCACTAAAATAATGAAAGCATATATTCCCTGCTTAAATAATTTTTTATGCTCAAGCACCCATAAGCCAAAATCTAATTTTTTTATTGATAGACCTCCTGGATCTTTATATTCATTTAGATTTATCTTTTTTTCGTTTTCTTCGCTGTTTGTTACTTTTTCCATATTATAGAAAACAATAATTAGTTTATCCTAATATTGTAACATATTTTATAAAATTTTGACAAATAATATTATTAACAGTAATATTAGCAGTTTAACCGCTTGGCTAGCGGTTAAACTGCTTTTTTTTGTTACGTCGGAGTATATACAATGAACGTTTAATGAACGTTCATAAAACATATCTTGTTGCGTTAGAATCTCTCCGCAGAGGACTCTGACGGTTTTTCCACCTAATCGTCAGCGCATTAACCGATGAACGTGCATTGAACGTTCATAAAACTTTTGAATGCCTTCAATGTCCACACCCCCTCTAGCTCCCTCTTATCAAGGGGGAGAATTTTTTACCCTCCTTTATAAGGGCCGGCCTGCCGTGAGCTCAGTCGAATGGTTAGGAGGGGTAAGTGCCGGGGAGGCTAGAGCAGGTAAAGTCTGCTTGCAAAATTATCTTGTTTTTGCTAAAATATAAACAGACATAAGTAATAAAGAATAAATATCAGATTTTAATTTTTTTGTTTAAAGTTAGCTAAAATATTCTGATATTTATTCTTTATTACTTATTAATTTTTCATTAATATGGCAAATAAACAGATAAAAAAAACAAAAACTAATAATCCTAAAAAAACAGTAAAAAAATCAAATTACGATGCTGACTCAATCACAGTATTAGAAGGTCTTGATCCGGTCAGAAAAAGACCAGGAATGTATATTGGTTCTACATCTTCTTCTGGATTGCACCATCTTGTCTGGGAAGTAGTTGATAACGGCATTGATGAAGCGATGGCTGGTTTTGCTAATGAAATTTCAGTTACTTTATTAAATGATGACTACGTCCGGGTGACTGATAACGGTCGCGGTATTCCGGTCGACAAGCATAAAGGGACAGGCTTATCAGCCTTAGAAACTGTTTTAACTAAACTACATGCTGGCGGAAAATTCGGCGAAGGCGGTGGTTACAAAGTTTCTGGCGGCTTGCATGGCGTCGGCGTTTCGGTAGTTAACGCTTTAAGTGAATCTTTAATAGCCGAAGTCCATCGCGAAGGTAAAGTATGGACCCAGGAATATAAATATGGCAAACCAATGCGAAAGCTTAAGGCTACAGCAAACTCGAAAAAAACCGGCACAGTAATTACTTTTAAACCGGATAAAACGATTTTTGAACAAACTGAATTTAATTGGGGTAAAATTTTAGATAGAATGCGCCAACAAGCTTATTTAACTAAAGGCGTTACGATTAAAATAAGCGACCAACGAAAAAATCACCGCATAAAGGATTTTACTTTTTATTTTGAAGGCGGCATTAAATCATATATAAAATCTCTTAACCAAGGAAAAACGGTAAAAAATCCTACTATTTTTTATGTTGACAAAGAAATTAATGACTCTCGCGTGGAAATTGCTCTACAGTATAACGATGAATATAATGAAATAGTTATGCCGTTTGCTAATAATATTCATAACCCAGAAGGCGGTACTCATTTAATCGGATTTCGTACTGCTTTAACGAGAACTTTAAATTCTTATGCTCGCGGCCATAAAATTTTAAAAGAAAAAGAAGAAAATCTAACCGGTGATGATGTCCGCGAAGGCTTAAACGCTATTGTTAGCGTAAAAATAACCGATCCCCAATTTGAAGGCCAGACTAAAAGTAAGCTAGGCAACGCCGAAATAAAAACTTATGTTGAGCAAATACTTGGTGATTCCTTAATTAATTTTTTAGAAGAACATCCGAAAGAAGCCGAAGCGATAATCGGTAAATGCGTTTTAACTGCCCAGGCTCGAATTGCCGCCCGCTCTGCTCGAGCGACAATTTTAAGGAAAGGTGTGCTTGATGGCCTGACTTTGCCGGGAAAATTAGCTGATTGTTCAAGCCGCAAACCAGAAGAATGTGAATTATATATTGTTGAGGGCGACTCAGCCGGCGGTTCAGCTAAACAGGGGCGCGATCGAAAATTTCAAGCGATTCTTCCTCTGCGCGGTAAAATTTTAAATGTGGAAAGAGCCCGGTTAGATAAAATGCTTGCTAATAATGAAATAAAAAACTTAGTTATCGCCTTAGGCACTAATATTGACGACCAGTTTGATATTGAAAAATTGCGCTATCAGCGAATTATTATCATGACTGATGCTGATGTTGACGGCGCCCATATTCGAACTTTACTTTTAACTTTATTCTTCCGCCATTTTACACCTTTAGTAATGAATGGTAATTTATATATCGCTCAACCGCCTCTCTACCAAATTAAAAAAGGCACGACAATAAAGTACGTTTATAGTGAAGATGAAAAAGAAAAAGTTATAAAAGAATTAGGCGGACAAGTGGCCGAAGGCGATGATTTAGAAGAAGAACCTGAAGA
>JBDRCJ010000111.1:0-9762 GCA_043821805.1 Patescibacteria group bacterium | reverse complement strand
ATCGCCATGCACCGGTGATGACCGCGGTTTATGCTGCGGCTGCAGCCAGAATGAGGATTGTGGTGATGTTGATAAGGTTGGCTGCGGTAATGATACCTGCTGCCGGGCTAGGCCAGAAATTGATTCGTTCGCGCCAGCAGACGATTCAGTAAATGTTTGCCGCAATGCGGAAATTAGAGCAACCTTTAATGAGCTAATGAATATTAGCAGTTTTTCTGGCAATATCTTTGTGGCTGGTGATTATGGTTTTCAAGACTGTCCGGCTAATACTGTGTTTTTAGCAAAAGATAATAATATAAAAGATAATATTTTTATTAAAGCTTTTAAATATTTAGCTCGACGTTTTAACTTTATAAATAATTTAGCTTTAGCTTATACTTCTCCGACTGTGCATAATTACTGCGCGGTCCGCGGTACAGTCAGAGGCATAAATAATCCAGACAATACTACGACTATTAGCTTTGCGCCTTATGATTTATTAGATCCGAGCCGATTGTACTATGCAATTATTAAGGGGCAGGAGGATTTAGCGGGCGCTACGACCGGAGTAATGAATACTTGGGGGATTGGCTTTAACGGGGACGGAGAAGCTACCGCCCCAGTAGTTTTTAATGCCACTAATATAATAAATGGAAAAATTTGGTCTTTTACTACTTTAAGCGAAGAGCAGGATAGCGGTATTTGCCAAATTGACCGGGTTGAAATATTCCCTAGCAGTTATTTATTTAAAACAACTAAAAATAATTTAAATGATGAAAAAGATGATAAACCAAATGATAAAAGTTTTGATACGGTTGCTGACAGCGATAAAGTTTTTATTGCTTATGCCTTAAGCGCTGATGACCAAATATTAGCTCCAACTAAAGGCTATTGGTGGAATTGGGATTGGTCAATTGAAAAAGAGCAAGTAGCAAGCATTGCTGACGCTGGACTTAATGCAGATGGCGACAGACAATTAATACGCGCGAAAGAAGGCATAACAGATTCAAAAACTAGTGTATATGCGCAAGTTAATATAGAGGGGCGAGATGATACAAAACGCGGGGAAGCAAAAATTTGGGTATTTTTATGCGAGAACCCTTGGCCGCCAGTAAATGATGAAGGTTTATGGCAACCCTGGACAGACTTAGCACAAGGCTGTTTAGCTAATACTGGTGAATGTCATGATACAAACTACGAAATATATTATTGCCGCGATGCTGGGAAAGCTGGTACTTTTGATGATTTGCCAGCGATTGAGGACAATGCAGTAATTCGCGGACAATCAACTGATAATACTTTAGTTTGTACTGACCCTTATGGAAATTGTATAGGAAAAAGTAAAGATTCAGCCTGTGGCTTAAATGGTAAATGTGTATTAGCCCCGAATATTTTAAAAGAAACCTATTATTTTAGGGAAGTAATACCAACAAAAAGTACAAGTTTTAAAGTCGAAGACCAGCAAACCGGCGGAGAAGTTTTAGTATCTTGGGCTAAAGTTTCTGGCGCAACTTCCTATAAAATTTATTATCGGTTAAAAAATGTTAGCAGCTATTCTACGCTTGAAGTTACGTCTTTAGAAGTTTGCCAAACAGATCCTTGCAGTAAAACAATTGCTGGTCTAGATAATAATAAAGAATATGTATTTAATTTAAGTTCTTTAAACGAGAGCCAGGCAGAAAGTGAATTATCCGGAGAAGTTTTTGTTACTCCGACAAAGCAAATTAATAAATTAGATAAACCAACCGGCCTTAAAGCTAATCTAATTAATAGTAATCAGATTAAAGTAGAATGGTTACCCAATAAAGACGGCATTACTAAGGGTTATATATTATATTATGGCACTAGCCACGCTATCTATGGAAAAGAAATAAAAGTCGGAGATGTAATTAATTATACTTTTGATATTGTCGGTGGTAATGCTTATTACTTTATAACTTTAAGAGCTTATGATGAATTTAATAATTTAAGCGAGGAAGCGGATGAGATTATTGTTATACCGGCAATTGCGGGATTTTATTTTGAAAACGCTTTAACTAATGTAGATTTTGAGGATGGGGAAGTCGGTTCAGTACCAACAAACTGGAAAAAAAGTGCGCAAGCAGCTTCCAGTATTGGAATTAGTACTGATTACGCTTTTTCCGGTTCAAAAAGCGTAAAAATCCATCAAGATGCAAATAAGCTTTTTCCCGGTATTTGTAACTTTGATATATGTAGCGAGTATAGTGTATGTTTTTGGGATTCTGCAAATAACCAATGTTCATTTAACCGGCCTGATTATGCCCATGCCACAAACCCAGCAGTTTATAAACTAAATGAAAAATTAGTTAGTCCAAATGATAATCGCATTATGTATGCAAAATTAGTTTTTGATATATCGCAGTTAAAATTTGAAATAGGCAAAGAATATATTTTAGCTTTTTATTATAAAGGCGTTAACGCGACGCAAATTAATGCGCTTTTAAGCTTTAATAATGGCTGGGCCACAAATTGCCAAGCGACAACTGCTCCTGGAGCGTCTGCAATTTATGATAAGGATTGCACCTATGATGATCTTAGGAATAATATTGAGTGTACGGGTTGCTTAAATGGAAATAATTGTTTACCACAATGCGAAGAATCACCTGGTTATATTTGCTATGCCGCTCCTTATCAGTATAAATGTTATAAAGCATTATCTTTTGGAGCCATTCCATATGGAACTCATAATAATGGTAAATATAATGGTTGGAACTTATATATGACTGAAACTTTTGAATATACAGAAGAATTAAACAGCCATTATAATAGTGATGGAGAACTTTATAATGAGATAGGGCTAACAATCGGCTATATTACCACTGAACCGCATTGTTCAAATACATCAGCTACTAGCGCCCTGACTTATCAAAGAGATCCATCAAAAACTTCGCCCGAAAATCAAACTTGCAGTACAGACGAAGAATGCTCTGCTAAATGGTCAGGTTCAAAATGCCTTACAGATATACCGCTTGGGACAGATTTTTATATAGATAATTTTATTGTGGCAGAAGCAGTAGCGAATTAAGTAGTGATTTATAATAATTAATGGTTAATTTAATAATCAATAATCCTGCCTTGCCGGCAGGCAGGCAAATTCCAAACAATTAATAATAAATAAAATAAAATAACCAAAATAAAGTATTATTAATTTTTATTTATTGAATATTATTTATTGTTTGTTTATTGATTATTGGGTATTGATTATTTAATTTTAATAATAAATTTAATTAGTACAATTGTACTTAAGAAAACAATATGTTTGATGATTTAAAAAGCGATAATAATTCAGGGGGAAATAATAATTTTAATTCAGGACCGCGACCTCGCTCGGCTGAATCTTTTGCCAGCCCAGCTTATGCAAAGCCAAAGCCGGTTGAAGATATGTTTTTAAAAACTGACCCGAACAAGTATAAACTCGAAGAAAAGCCGGAAGTATTTAAGCCAAAAGAGCCGAAAATAACCGGGCAAGGAGCGGGAGGAGGCTTAGGCGGTAATATGGGCGGAGAATCTCATAAAGAGAGTTCAAAAAAAATTGTTGTTTTAGCAATTATCATAATTACGGTTATATTTATAATAATCGGCGGATTTTATTTTTTTAATAAGTTTTTTAATAAACCAAGCGAGCTTAATACGGCTGATGAAACTCCTTTTGTTAATGATGAAGTTCCTTACATTAAAGATGAATTAAATAATATGGAGGATTTAACTGAATCAGAAAATTTAACTGAAGAGCCAGAAGAAATGCCTGAAGATTTTTTTAATGATGAAGAAGAGATTTCTCCCTTAGACCAGGATCAAGACGGCTTAAGCGATGACGAAGAGCTAAGAATCGGCACTGATATTTTAAGCGTTGACACTGATGATGATGGGTTATTTGATCGGGAAGAAATAAGAGTTTATAATACCGATCCCTTAAATTCTGATAGTGATAATGACGGATTTCTAGACGGGGAAGAAGTAAGAAACGGGTATAATCCGAATGGCGAGGGTAAGCTGTTTGAGATACAATAAGTAACTAGACAACTAGATACTAGTAAACAGTAAATAGTAAACAGTAAATTAGGTACTTAGGAAGCGAATCGGAATCAGGAATTTGGAATTAGGAACGAAGTAAAAAGTTAATATCTTATTAATATCATATTAATCATATAAATCTTTGTTCGTTAACTGGCAAAGATTAATAAGATTTATAAGATTATATATAAATGTGTTATGAGTTTCGGGTTACGAGTTACGGTTATAAGATTTATTTAATTATTTATATATTTTATTATTATGTTTGAATTTTTAAAAAATATAATTAAAAAGAAAAATAATACTGGCGAAGAGTTAAAAGAAAAGGAAAATAAAGTAGATAAAAAAGAAAAAGAGGAAAAAGAGGAAACAGAATATAATGAAAGATTAACTGAAGAAATTTTGGTCCATACAATGCCAGATCGCTTCCGTAAATCAAGGGTGGTTGAAGGTAAGGCAAAAAATATCGGCTTAATAATAGTAATTGGCGGAAGTTTAGCAATTATTGTTGCTTCATTTCTTTTTTATTATTATTTTATTAGAGCTCCTAAAGTTGAAATTTCTGCTCCGGCTTCTGAGAATTACGTTAGTGAGCCGATCATCGAGCCAAAAAGTCCAGCCGATAGTTATTTTGAGGAGACAAAAAATGAGGAAATCTCTAACCAGAATCTTAGTGAGAACGGGGAAAGCCAAAATTTAAGCGATGAAAATGATAATTTAGATGAATCCCCAAATTTATATGAGCCAACATATGAAGAATATTCTGAATTTGATTATGAAATTTATGAAGATATGTTCCCAGAACCAGAAGAGGAAGCCACTAGTTCACCGAGACTTCCTACTCTAGCCGAGGATATGGATTTTGACGGGTTAAATGATCAGGAAGAATTATTATTAGGAACAAATAGCGCTTTAGCTGATAGCGACAATGACGGTTATACAGACATTCAGGAATTAATGAATTTATATAACCCAGTCGGGACAAATCAATTAATTGATAATCCGAATATTAGCCAGTATAGCAGTTTAACTTTTTCCTACCAGATTTATTATCCGATAAGCTGGGAGAAAATTTCAGTTTCCGGCGATGAATCAATTTTATTTAAGTCAAGCGATGACCATTTTATCCAAGTTATCGTTCAGCCGAATGCAAATGAGGAACCGATTGAAGATTGGTATCAGGAGCAATTTTCCGAAAGCAATATTTCCGGCAATAGAATAATAACTGGCCCGGCGTGGCAAGGAATAAAAAGTTTAGACGGTCTTAATATTTATATCACTGATAGCGAGCAGCAATATGTTTATGTTATATCTTATTCTCCGGAAACAGCTGATGAATTAATATATAATAATATTTTTGCCATGATGGTAAAGAGTTTTTCGGTAAGTAATTATTAAACATTAAACTGTAAAATAGTTTTTATTTGTTATGATTGAAGTAAATAATAAAACAAGAAGTTTAATTGATTTAAATTTAATAAAAAAAACAGTAAAGAAATTTTTAAACCATTATTATTCTAAATATTCGGGAGTAGATATTAATAAAATTGAAGTTTCAATCGCTATCGTCGGCGATCAAGCTACAAAAAAATTAAATAAAAAGTATTTAGGTAATAATCAAGCCACTGATGTTTTAGCTTTCCCTGGAGAAGAGAATTATTTAGGAGAAATTATAATAAATTATTCCCAGATTAAAAGGCAGGCAAAAGAATATAATAATACAATAAAAAAAGAATTAATACATATTTTAATACACGGTCTACTGCATTTAGTCGGTTATAGCGATAAAAGTAAAAAGGGGAGGGGAGAGATGGATGAATTGACCAAGGATTTTATATGTAAACAATTAGTTTAAAATTTTGAAATTCTGATAGTTTTTGGCCAAATAAAACCAGGGCGTTTGGGCGAGGAAATTGGCTAAATAGAAATTAATTCGCAAAATAACAAAATACTAATAGCTTATAGCTGATAGCTATTAGCAATAAGCAGTTTCTATTAGTAATTTAATATTTATTTAGATTTTTTATGATAAAAATAAAGCGCTTATTTAAAAGTTTTCAGTATTCTTTTCGGGGTTTAATTAAAACTTTTAAGGAAGAGCAAAATTTAAAAATTCAAACTCTGGCAGCCGCCTTAATAATTTTATTAGGCTGGTATTTTAGTATTAACCGGTTTGAATGGCTGGTTTTAATTTTAGTTATCGGCTTAGTAATACTAATGGAAATAATCAATAGCGCGCTAGAAAGAGCGACTGACGTTTTAAAGCCGAGAATTAACGGCTATGTAAAAGAAATAAAAGATATAATGGCCGCGGCAGTGATGCTCGCTTCAATTATGGCGGCCGTCATTGGTTTAATAATATTTATTCCTTATATATTAAATTAAAATAGTGGAAATTAATTTTATTTATATGCGTAAATTAGCAGAAAAAGGTAAAAATATATTATTAATAAAATTATACGGAAGGAAAAATAAAATTTTTATTTTTACACTAATTATTTTATTTTTAATAATTAGTGGATTTTATTATTATTTACCAGTTCCCCGGGCCGAAGCCGTTTGGTGGAATGATAGCTGGCTTTACCGCAAGCAGATCACGATTGACCATACAAAGGTAGCGGCCAATCTAACAAACTTTCCAGTATTAATTTCAACCACTGATGCCGATTTAATAACAAAAGCGCAGGCTGACGGAGATGATATCGTCTTTACTGATGTTGATGATACAAAATTGCCGCATGAAATTGAAAGCTATAACTCTGGCACAGGAGAATTAGTCGCCTGGGTAAAGGTACCCAGTCTTTCCTCATCAATAGATACAGTTTTATTTATGTATTATGGCAATGCTTCAGCTTCTAACCAAGAAGACGTACCTGATGGTATTAATGATGTTTGGGATGACAATTATGTTATGGTTAATCATTTAGCCGAAACCAGCGGAACGCATTTTGATAGCACGAAATATAGCAATAATGGCATTATTCGAGGTACTGTTCAACAAAACGCCACCGGTCGAATCGGCGGGGGTGATTATATCGCCGAAGCAACTCCGGGAGAAATATCTGTGGCTGATAATAATAGTTTAGATATTACGGCTAATTTAACTATTCAAGCCTGGGTAAAGTTTGACTCAGTTACAAGCGGCACTCAAACCTGGTTTTTTAAAGCTCCAAATGGCGGTAGTCCTTATTCAAGCACAGCAACTTACGGATTTTTTATTTCTGCTGCCTGCAATTATTTTAGAGTAATTAAAGACTCAAGCAATTCGACGCAATTTTGCGCCGGTAGTCTTAGCCCTAATCGCTGGTATTACATGGCCGGCACTTATAAAAGTACAAGCATGGTTAATTATGTTGATGCAGTTGTTAAAAATAGCACTCTTACTCCTGTTAGCAATATTAGGTCAACCGCGGCTGAAATTTTAATCGGCAGCGATACTACTGATTGGCAATTTGGCGGCTATATAGACGAGGTTAGAATTTCTAATATAACCCGCTCTCCGGAGTGGATTGAAACCGAATATAACAATCAATTTAGCCCAAGCACATTTTTAGCTTTTGGAGTGGAGGAGAATAATGAAGAGCCGCCAACTGAACCAGCCGAAGCCGATTGGTGGAATGATAGCTGGCTTTACCGCAAACAGATTACGATTGACCATACTAAAGTAGCTAGCAATCTGACAAATTTTCCAGTATTAATTTCAACCACTGATGCCGATTTGATAACAAAAGCCCAGACTGACGGCGATGATATTGTTTTTACTGACGCTAATGATATAAAATTGCCGCATGAAATAGAAAGCTATAACTCTGGCACCGGTGGATTAATAGCTTGGGTAAAGATCCCTAGCCTTTCCTCGTCTGTTGATACAGTTTTATATATGTATTATGGCAATGCTTCAGCGTCCAACCAGGAGGACGTAACTAATGTCTGGGACAGTAATTATAAAGGAGTTTGGCATTTAAGCGAAACGTTTGGAATTTTTTATGATTCAACCTTAAATGGAAACAACGGCTCAGATTATGTTTCAGCAACAAGTAAAGAGGGAACAGTTGATGGCGGACAGGAATTTGATGGGAGTGATGATTATATTAGCGCAGGCAGCGGTTCGAGCTTAGCTTTTTCAGGCGATTTTTCAATAACGGCCTGGATTAAACCAACTTCTTATGGCGATGGTTCTTATGGAAGAATTGTTGATAGAAAAAATTATGCCAGCCCTTATTCAGGATATAGTTTTTATATAAATAATAATGCCGGAGGCGCGCCGGCTGGAACAAATACTTTTTGTGGCAATATTGACCAGGATTATGGCTGCGCGGGTAACAATATTTTAACGTTAGGAATCTGGCAGTTTGTTAGCATGGTGTATAATAGTGACACTAATACCGTAAGTTTTTATTTAAATGGTGTTTACAAAAATCAGTTCACCCAAACGGTAAGCGCGGGGTTATCCTCTGATACTAGAAATTTTTTAATTGGAGACAGAAGCGACTTTTCTAGAAGTTTTAAAGGATCAATTGATGAACTTAAAATTTCTAATATCATTCGCTCGGCTGAGTGGCTTAAAACCGAGTATAATAATCAATCTAGCCCAAGCACATTTTTAGCTTTTGGAGTTGAACAATTAGTTGAGACTGGCGGTGAAACTGGTAAGTATAATGTATCTGGCTATGCCTGGAGTTCTAATGTTGGCTGGATAAGTTTTAATTGTAATAATAGCGGTGCTGGCGGCTGCACTGACCATGATTATGGGGTTAAGATTAATGATAATTATAATTTTTTACTTAGTGATGGCAATCCCGGTTATGCCTGGAGCTCTAATATTGGCTGGATTAGATTTGGCGGGAGTGATGCGCCGCCAGATAATTATGCTTTTAATGCTAATTGCCCGAGTACCTGCAATGCCGGTAATAGCTGTACAGCCTGCTATAATCCAACAGATAATAATGTTTATGGCTGGGCGAAAATATTAACCTTAGGAGATGACGGCTGGTTAAAATTAAATGGAGCTTGGGATGAAGGAGTGAGTATAAATTCTAGTAGTGGAGAATTTCATGGCTGGGCTTGGAATGGTAATAAATATGATTCAATAACTTTAGAATCAGAAGTTTATGACGGCGACGGCCAGTTTAATGAACTAAACGGCGCTTATCATCTTTACGTTAGTAATAATTACGCATATATAGTTTCTTTGGTTGATAATTCTTTAACAATTACGGATATTTCCGACAAATCTAATCCAGTAGTAGTAAAAGAAATTAAAAATGGTGGCGTAGATATTAATGGGAAGACTTATCATCTTTATAACCCAGTAGCAGTATTTGTTAAAGATAATTATGCTTATATTACTTCAACATTAGATTTTAGTAATAAAGGGAATTTAACAATTTTAAATATTTCTGATCCATATAATCCGTATATTTCCTCTGAAGTTTCTCAAGACGGAACCTTTACTCGTTTTATCGCGCCAACAGATGTTTTTGTAGATGGAGATTATGCTTATGTTACCTGCATGGGGAGTAACTCCCTTAATATTATTGATATTTCCAATAAGACTTCCCCAACATTAACGTCTGTAGTTTATGACGGCAGCGGCGGCTTTACCCATTTAGATACTCCTAAAGCAGTATTTATCCAAGGAAATTATGCCTATGTGGTTTCAAATAATTTTTATGAATTAGCCGATGATAATGTCGGCAATTCATTAGCGATTATTGATATTAGCAATAAAGCCAACCCGACTAAAGT
>JBDRCJ010000110.1:0-12821 GCA_043821805.1 Patescibacteria group bacterium | reverse complement strand
AAAGTCAGCAAGGCATTCCAAATAGCTCAGAAAGTAGAAAAGGCAATGAGATATATAGTAGCAAGCGTTTTTATGCTTACTGGTGTTTATTATTTATACTACTTATTATTATTTCTTTTCAGTTGATATAATTATTATTTACAATACAAAACAAGTTCTAACTTCCTTTACTAATTGGAGCCAGAAATTTCCCTCCAAGAGAGGGGATTTTGTTTTGAGATGATTTTTGCTAAAATAAGTGCATGATCACCAAAGAGAAAAAAATCAGATTTGCTGTTTTGTTTGTTATGCTTGTTTTATTATTGTGGCTACATTTAATGCCAAGACCATCATATGATACTGCTTGGGGCCGATTTTTTAATTCTTATGGCATAGATATTCTGCTACCTGCTTATTTGTTTGTACTGCTGACACTAAACTTATACAACTTACCCCCAAGGATAAAAGATAAACAAAAGTTGGTTAAAGTTTTGATGGCAGTATTTGTGTTTGCTATTGGCTTTTACAGTTGAAGAATTGCCAATTCGGTAGTTTTTTGGTAGAATAAGACATATGGAACAAAAAACTATAAAAATAAATAAAGTAATGCTTTTGATTGGAATAGTGATAATAATTATAGCAGCGTCTATGATGTTTTGTCAGGAAAGATGTTTTTTGAGAGTGGATTTGGAATTATGGCCAGCAGTGTTAGGAATAATAGGAATAGTATTAATAAGTACATCAGCTGTATTAGGGATGTTTAAAAAAACTCCAAATCAATAAATTATTACCAAGTAGTTTTCACTAAACAGGTTCTAACATCGTCCAGCCAACGGAGCAGGATAAAAAAGTTCTAAAGCGACCGACCTGTGGTAGGGGATCGGTCGTTTTTCTATGCGACCGGCCCTTGTTAACTAATACAATCGGTTGAATTATAGGTGATTTTATTGATAGATTTGGGACATATATTAATTAGACGTTTTTATAATTATTAATAAAAAAATTATAAAAAAACAAAAAGTTACAATTTATCTGTTACTACCAATTTTGATTCTCGCTATTTTTACTTTAGCCGGTTGCGGAAAAAGTGTTTCGCAAAAGGCGAGTGAGAAAGTAGCGGAGAAAATAATAAAAGAGCAGTTAGGGGGGGGGTGAAGCTAAAGTTGATATTAATGGTGATAATATAAAAATAGAAAACGAACAAGGTAATGTGGAAATAGGCGACAACTCAAAATTGCCTGCTGATTTTCCTAAAGATATTTATGTTATTGATGGAAAGATAGTGATGGCTTATTCTGATCAGGCAAATGAAAGTCTAAGTGTCTCTTTAGATAAAAGCATAAAAGAAGTTTCATCAGTTTATCAAGAAAAATTAAAAACAGATGGATGGAATATTGCTAGTACCAGCGGTTTAAGTAACTTCGCCATTATTGTTGCGGAAAAAGATAATCGGTTCGTTTCCGTAGTAATCGGTGAAAGCAATGGCAAAACAAATATAAATATTACATTAACGAAAAAGTAAAAAAACCCAGAAACCAAGGACGATTTCAATAATTTCAATGGAATAGTGTAGTAAAATTATTTTACCATTTTACAAAAAGCTAAATTTATACTATAATTATTGCATAATGACCACCCCCTTGCAGGGCAAATTCGAAGTCATATGAACAAAATTGAAATATTATTGATTGAAAACAGAAAAACGGTCCGTAATAAAAAAGCCATTAAGCGGGTGCAGGAGATACTACGAGCGCAATTCCCCGGTCTGGAAAACGAATTTATCGACAATTTACCCATCAACATTTTTGGCGGTACGAAAATGGGATTTCGATATCGTCTTTTTATTTCCCAAAATATTGAGAAAGAAATAAACGGTTTTATTATCTATTCGCATTTTCCGAGTTATAACTTTTATTTTTTGGATAATATGGCAGCTGGGCCCGGTTTGACTAATCAGGGAATCGGCAGCGAGCTCTACCAATTTTTTCGTCAGGAAGCCAAAAAAAATGATGCGTTGGGAATTTTCTTTGAATGCAAAAGTGATGAGCCAGATTCCGGGTTCAGCGGAGAAGAGTTAAAACAAAATATCCTACGTCTTAAATTTTATGAACGCTTTGGCGCCCGACCAATCGACAACAATCAATTTTATCTAAAAGTAAATGAAAGTGGCAACAGCACCTTGCTAGTATTCGATCCGCTGGATATCCCGATCACTTTAACGCGCGATCTGGTGCGTAAAATTGCCAAAAAAATTATTCTGAAAAAATACTCCGATTTTTGCCCGCCTGACTATATCAAAACAGTAGTAATGTCGTTTAGGGACAACCCGATAAAAATAAGAGAACCGCGATATTTCAAAAATAAACCAAGCAGACAATAATAATAGTAGAAACAGGACAGAAATGTGCAGTAAACAGCAAGAAGTATTTTCTAAAAGAGGTATTTTTTGTTTGGTCTTTTTATTTATAAAATAGGTTTGGATATAGTTTTTCCCTCTAAGCCAATATAAAATAGGAAACTGTGTATAACTTTTAGATAGAAATTATTTAATATAAAATTTTGGCTAATATTGGTAACTTGACAATACATATAGATATGCTATTATTAAATCAAGATTGAGTGTAGATTGAAGTTTAAAAAGTGAAAAGAGCATAGGTTGATGGATTAGTTCTGGACCCACATAGGTCTAGAATTAATCCATTAACTTTCTCAAAATCACATTGTTGTCATAAGACAACAACCAAACAACCAAACTTCAATCAATCAAAATAAAAACACACTCAATCTTTTTTATTTGTTCAAAAAAGTTTATATAAGAATCATTTAATATAACAACAATAATATTCCACTAATTTTAGTGGTTTTTTTAATAATATAAGTGTAGAAATTACTCATTACTAATTATAAAATATGTTCGGATGTAGTTCGGCCATCGGAGCAAAATAAAAAGTGTAAACCCAAGTGTAAACTTTTTATTTGTTTCAGAGTCATTAATTCGAACTGAAGCCTGGTTCTGAAGTTTCGGCCCCGAGGAAGGCGCCGAGGAGCTTCAAATCCCTGCCCGCCATTGGATTTTAAATCTGGGAAATAATAAATGCAATTTTTTTAAAGACAATTTTTTACCTTTTTTATTATATATAAGCGTACATCTTTTATTTTTTCCCTTACTTCTGTTATAATGGAATCATGGTTAAAGTAAAAAAACACGGCATAATCCTTCGTCCAACTAGACTAGATTTTGAAAATAAGTCTGTTTTTAATCCGGGCGTGTTTCAGGACGGAGAAACAGTGCATCTTATTTATCGCGGACTTAATAAAAATAATGTTTCTTATTTTGGATATGCTAGACTTAAAGGCCCAACGACCCTAGTCGAGCGATGGAAGAAGCCATTCATGTCACCCCAATATAAATATGACAAAAAAGGTGTTGAAGATGCGCGAATTGTGAAAATTAAAGATATTTTTTATTTGACTTATATGGGCCATGACGGCGAGAATGTTCTGGTCGCCTATTGTTACGGCAAGGACTTGTTTAATTTAAAAAGAGGCGGTATTATTAGCCCCCAAATTAGTTATGATGTAGTGGGCAAAATGTTCAATAACTCCGAACTAAAAGATAAATATTATTTTTTTAAATCATATTATAAAGATTCAGTGGGTAGAAGCGTTAAGTTGTGGGATAAAGACGCTTTTTTATTTCCAGAAAAAATTAAAGGAAAATATGCTTTGGTTCATAGAATCTTGCCTGATATTCAAGTAATTTATTTCCGTAATTTTAAACAGCTTAAAGATAAAAATTATTGGAAAGACTATATAAAAAAGTTATCTCGATATGTAATTTTAGAAAATAAACATTGGTTTGAAGCGCGCAATGTTGGCGGCGGTTGTCCACCAGTTAAGACAAAATATGGTTGGTTGTTAATTTATCATGGAGTTGAGCCAATGAATAAAGGCCGAGTTTATCATGCCGGGGCGGCCTTGTTGGACTTAAAGGAGCCAACCAAGGTCATTGCTCGCTTACCATATCCTTTGTTTTCTCCTACTTTAGATTGGGAAAAAGAAGGGCAAGTTCATGATGTAGTTTTTCCTACAGGTACCACTATTTTTAAAGAAAGGCTTTATATCTATTATGGAGCCGCTGACAAGTATGTGGCTGCGGCTAGTCTTAATTTAAAAGATTTGCTTAAAGAATTAATGATGTATAAAGAAAATAAAAGTTAATAAACCCCGTTAAGCTTTATTAGGGCCCTTCAATGGTTCCCCTATAGTTTTATGATTAAAACTACATCCCCATGCATACTGTACGTTAGCACATTTCCACCAAGAGAATGCGGTATTGCTACTTTTACTCAGGATTTAACTAATGCTTTTGACAATGAGTTTTTTCCGGGCATCAAGAGCAAACTTTTAGCTATTAACAATGATAATACTACTATCTATAATTACCCCAGTAAGGTCGTCATGCAAATAAACGAAACTGATATTGGAGATTATTTGGAACGAGCTAAAGAAATTAATAAAACGAGGCAAATTAAATTAGTTAATATCCAGCATGAATATGGTATTTTTGGTGGTGATGGGGGCAATTATTTATTGCCCTTTTTAGAATTACTGAAAAAACCAGTGGTTACTACGTTTCACTCTGTGCTGCCCAAACCAAAAATATTCATAAAAAAAATTACTCAAAGGATAATTAATAAGTCATCCGGGGTTGTGGTGATGACTAATTCCGCCTCTCGTTTACTGCAACAGGAATATAGCGTTAAAAAATCTAAGATTTTTGTTGTTCCCCATGGTGTTCATCATATCCCTTTTCCCTCCAAGACAAGATCAAAAAAGAAATTAAATTTATCTAAGCAGACAATTTTTTCTACCTTTGGCATGCTTAATCGCGATAAAGGCATTGAATATGCGATCCAGGCCTTGCCTGAAGTTATTAAAAAATATCCCAATGTATTATATTTAGTAATTGGCGCGACTCATCCGGTGGTCAGAAGCAGAGAAGGCGAAGGTTATAGAAATAAATTAAAAAAGCTAGTAATAAAGTTAGGCCTTAAAGATCATGTAAAATTCAATAATAAATATTTATCCTTGGGGGAGTTAATTGAATATTTAAAAGCAACGGATATATATATTTCACCGACTTTGAATCCCAGGCAAGCGGTTAGCGGGACGCTTTCTTATGCTTTGTCATGCGCCTGCCCGATTATCTCTACGGCCAATCAATATGCAAAAGATATTGTTAGTTCGGAGCGAGGTATTTTAGCAAGATTTCGTAATTCCAACGATATTAGAAATGCGCTCTTGCAAATACTGGGTGACAAAAATATGAGAAGGGAAATGAAGAAAAATGCCTATTTTTATTCCCGGCATATGATCTGGCAGAATGTAGCCCTTTCCTATTTTAATATTTTTAATAATTTTGCCAAGATTGTGCCAAGAAAAAAAGATGAATTACCATCAATTAACTTAGCCCATGTCAAAACAATGACAAATGAATTTGGCTTAATCCAGTTTGCTATTCATACTAAGCCAGACATACATTCAGGATATTGTTTAGATGATAATACCCGCGCTTTATTGAGTTGCGCTATGTGTTATATAATTAAGCCAAGTAAAAGTGTTTTGGATTTAATTAATACATATTTAAAATTTGTTAAATCTGCGCAAAAATCCAATGGCAAGTTTTTTAATTTTATTAATTATAATAAAAAATTTATTGATGGCGAAAGCGAAGATTCTTTCGGCCGGGCTATTTGGGCATTAAGTTATATTCTGGGCAATAATTGCTTGCCTGATAATATTAAAAAAGAAGCTAAGCCAATATTTAATAAAGCAATAAGGTGGGCTGGGGAATTAAAATCATCTCGAGCTATTGCTTTTACTATTGTAGGCCTATTTTATTTAGCAGAAGAAAACAATGAACAAATTAAATTAATTAAAAGGCTTGCCAATAAATTAGTAAGAAGGTATAAAGCTACTAATAAAGCTGACAATAAATGGTTATGGTTTGAAAATTATTTAACCTATTCAAACTATAAATTACCAGAGGCTTTAATATTAGCTTATAAAGCAACTAAGTATAAAGAATATTTACAGATTGCAGAAAAAACATTAAAGTTTGTCAATGATATAACCTTTGAAAAAGGGAATTATTTTTCCCCCATTGGCCAGGATGGCTGGTATTTTCGTGACGGCAAAAGAGCCTATTTTGATCAGCAACCAGAAGATACAGCTTCAGCAGTTGAAGCTTTAGCGGTTGCTTATCAAGTAACCAAGAAAGAAATGTATGCCGTACAAGCTAAATTAGCCTATGAGTGGTTTTTAGGCAAGAATCATTTAAGCCAGATGGTTTATGATGAAGTTAGCGGCGGCTGTTATGATGGTTTGGGTAAATATTCGCTTAATTTTAATCAAGGAGCAGAATCTACTATTTCTTATTTATTGGCTAGACTAGCGATGGATAAAATAAAATAATTTAGTTAACTAAAAAAATAGAGACAGAAGTTCTAAATTATAAAAATATGACTATAACACAACGGGCCTATGGCAAAGCAATTAAAGTCTTAGAGAATTGCGTTAAAAAAAATGGTTTTTATGCTTCTGGTTTGCCTGGCGGCTATGAAGCAACCTGGGCAAGAGACAGTATGATTACTTCACTCGGAGCTGCTTTATTAAACAAGAAATTTAAGCCTCCTTTTTCTAATAGTTTAAAATTACTTACCAAACATCAATCTGAATTAGGGCAAATTCCTAATTGCGTTGGTTCATATAATACTGAACGGCGCTCGGATATTACTTTTAATTCTATTGATTCAACCTTGTGGTATATAATTGGACATTATGTTTATGCCAATGCTTACCAGGATACAAGCCTAATAAAAAAGTATCAACCGAACATTGCTCAAGCTTTAATCTGGCTAAAGTACCAGGATCCTAATGAGGATAAAATTATTACTCAACAGCCAACTATGGACTGGATGGATGCCTTTCCTCATAAATATGGCCGGGTACTTAATACGCAGGCCTTGCACTATGCTGTATTACGATTAGTGGCTGACAATAAAGGGGCAAAATACATTCGTATGATAATTAATGGTAAAACCCAAAAATACCTTTCGCTTTATGATGGGCAACTTGGCTATTACCGGCCATGGATTTGGAAAGACCATGACGGTGACAGGGAAAGCGGGGCTTGGTTTGATAGTCTAGGTAACTTGCTAGCTATTATAACAGAATTGGCCACACCTAAAATTGCCCAAAGAATCTTAAGATATATTGATAAGTGGAAAATTAATCAGCCCTTTGCTTGTAAGACTATTTGGCCGCCTATAAAGCCGGGGGATAAAGAATGGCATTCTTATTTTTCTAAATGCGATGCCCGTGTTCCGTATCATTATTTAAACGCCGGAGTCTGGCCTTTTATTGGGGGGTTCTATGTAGCGGCTCTGGTAAAGATGAAGCAATACAGGCAAGCAAAAGTTGAATTAGCCAGGTTGGCTCAAGCTAATATGCAAAAGTTACGAGGTTTTGAATTTAATGAATGGTTAGATGGCCGGACCGGTAAACCTAAAGGCGAGCCCTATCAAGCCTGGTCAGCCGGAACCTATATATATGCATATGAGTGCGTGCAAAGGTCAAGGGTGTTGTTTTTTGAATAGGAAAGGAGCGGCAATCTAGCCATAACAATTTAAAAGTATATTAAAAATCCCCTCGCTTAATTTTAAAAGGGGATTTTTAAATGTGTTAAATTATTATTCTAAATTTAGCTTGTGCTGTATTATTTTAATAGCTTTCTTGGCTATATCTTTATATTGAAAATTTTCAAGCGCATGCCGGTAAGCATTTTTACCCATTTCTTCTCGCAGACCGTCATTGGTTAATAATTGTTTAGTATATTTTACCAGATCCGGAATACTGGCGCGATAAGCAAATATTTTTGGCTCGTCAAATATTATTTTATGGTCGGCTTCAAAACCCATGCTATCATAAGCCCACTCTTCGTTAAGTTTAATAGTTTTCCCAACTTCAGCTAAAAAGCCAGTTTTGCCATGCACAATGGTATCAACCGGACCGCCAGCATTAATAGAAATGACTGGTTTTTGGCAAGCCATAGCTTCTAGTTGAATCATGCCAAAACCTTCAAGCCTGCTAGGGGCCGCATAGATATCGCAAGCAGCCAGTAAGTAAGGCATAAAATCATGAGAATACATTCCTTCCAAATAAACAAACTTCCCCCTGTCTAATTTTAATTTTTCAATTAATGCCTCTTCTTCTTTTTGGTGGTCCCAGGCGCATTCACTAGAAGAAATTTTGCAAACATATTTCCAGTCTTCGAATTCCTTGTCGATTATAGCTAATGCCCTAATCATTTCCCGGGCGCCCTTGCTAGTTACATCGCCGCCAATGGTTAAAATCATTTTTTGATGCGGCTGCACTCCTAGCATGGCGCGTAATTTCTGTACTTTAGGATCACTTTGGGGGATTGGCATAATTTCAGCTGGGTCAAAACCAATTGGTAAGACTTCGTAATTGGTTACATCAACACCATCTCGCTTATATGTATCTTTTACCCATTGACTCGTTACAAAAGCCAGAGGTAAGTCGCTTAAAATTTTATGATAATTTGCTACCCAGCCATTAGCCACAAACCAGGGTATAGGTGTTATCCCGTTTTGCTGCGGACTAAAAATTATATCTGGTACAAAAGTCCAGCAGCCAACTCCTATTGCTACATCTGGTTTATAAGCAGATAGCAGCCATTGTTTCTGAAAACTAGGCGAATGATGGCAAGGCATTACATCTAGGCCGATGTCTTTTAAGCCACGGTAAAGTAAATGTCCCTGCAGGCTTAAACCGTCTGGTTCGGGAGGATAAGCATAAAGAATAGCAATTTTCATAAAAAATTTAAACAACTAGATGTTTCTAGCATTTTTATTATAGTTGCTTAGCTGCTAATTTAATTTTGAAAGCTTCCGGGTTAGTGCAATAGTTAACATCAATGTTATTCGGGGCAAAACCGTAAATGTCAGTCATAATTTTTTTCTTTTGAGCAAATTTTTGGTTTGTTAATTTTAGCAGTAAGTTAGAATTTTTTTTAGCAAATAGCGGAGCGAATTTTTTACGGCTTTTTTTAGTATAATTTAAATAAAAAACTGCTTTCGGCTTTAAGGCTTGTTCTTTAACTAATTGGCTAACAACCCGATAAACCCCAATATGGCGTGGATGGCCGTATTCGCCGTTAAAGCCATGGGTAAAGATGTAGTCAAATTTTTTATTTTTTATTCTTTGGAGTATTAGTTTTTTAATAATTGGTAGAGTTTGTTTTAAATTTAATTTGCCATCGTCTTCAAGGTCCTCGATTATTGCTCTAGCATTATATTGTTTGCAAACACGTAAGAATTTTGGAGCACGATCGGGGTCAGAAGCGCGGCAGAGAGAAAAAATTGTCCAAGACATTTGCGGATGTTTTAAAATAAATCCGCTCATCCAGATAGTTTCATCGTCAGGATGAGCAACGACAACGATTGCAGATTTATTTTTGGTAAATCGTAATTTTTCCGCAGCCATATATTTGTATAATAGCAGGCAGACAATTATTTTTCAAGACATGGTTTTTATGTTACGATATAGATGTATGAAGATTATTATTACCAAAGACTATCGATCGATGTCAGCTAGAGCAGCAAGGCTAGTGATTAGACAGATACAAAAGAAGCCAGGCTCTGTTTTGGGTTTGGCTACTGGGGATACACCGCTTGGTCTTTATCAGAATTTGCTTGCAGCCTATAAACAGGGGAAGATTAGTTTTAAAAAAGTTACCACTTTTAATTTAGATGAATATGTTGCTTTAGCTAAAAATAATAAAAATAGCTACTACCATTACATGCGGAGAAATTTATTTAAGTATATTAACATAGATAAAAAAAATATTTTTATTCCGAATGGACAGGCTGATGATTTTAAAAAAGAATGCCAAAATTATGAAAGGATGATTAAAAAATCCAAAGGAATAGATTTGCTAATTCTGGGTATAGGGATAGACGGTCATATTGGCTTTAATGAACCAGGTTCTAGTTTTAACTCAGGAATTCATGTAGTAAATTTAACTAGTTCTACGCGAAGAGTTAATGCTGAACATTTTAAAAGTTTAAAAGAAATGCCAAAAAAAGCTATTACCATGGGATTGGCTACAATTATGCAAGCAAAAAAAATTTTACTTCTGGCATCAGGGAAAGATAAAGCAGATATTATTACTAGGGCCCTCAAAGGAAAGATAACAAAACAGGTACCGGCCTCAATTTTGCAAAGACATCATAACCTAACTGTGATTTTAGATAAGAAAGCAGCCAGTAAGCTGCTTGCATATCAGAATAACGTTTAAAGAGCCTAGAAACCTTATCAGTATCTGTTGATATTTTTGTTTGTTTTTTAATTTTATCAACCTTATCCATAATAATGATAAAGCAGTTTTTCTTATAGAGGTTTGCTCTAATGTAAGTGTTAGCAATAGATATAAGTTTTCCCTTAATTAATTATTAGCTTTGTCTAATTTTAACACTTTTACTTAATTTATTGCATCATGAGTTTAAAAATGTTATTAATACTTATTATTATTCTTGGGATTTAATTGGCTTTCATGTCCTTTTGTATTTTTCATTAATACGTAGTTAAGTTGCTTGCGAGCGTATATTAGCTTATGTTTATTTTAAGATGAAATAAAAACATTTGTAAGCTTTATAAATTAAGACAATTTTTTTGTCTTTTTTTTATTTATGCTTTGTGCTAGAATAGTTAAGTTAGCCCCGTCAAAGATGTGACTTTTTTTAGTGGTTTTCGATTAATGTCTGCAAAATATTATTTAACCATCCAACATCTTCGTAGATATTCTTTGGGCGGGGTAAAAATAAATGAACAAAGTAAAAAGAACAATTTATTTAGTAATATTTTTACTAATTTTAGCTGGCTTGACTACATACATTTTAAAGTATAATTTATTTGCCATGGAAGCCCAGCTAGATATTCGAGATGAGGTTAAAATAATAGATGAGCCGCAGGATCGTAATGAGAAGGTTGAAATTACGGCGGGTTCAACTTTTGGCCAATTAATGTCAGAAGCTGGGGTTAGCCCTGCTTTGGCAAATGAAATTTATCAGACGGCTTTAGATAAATGCGACTTAGCAAAAATCAGAAGCGGGCATGCTTTAGAATTAACTTTTGATAAAGATACTGACGAATTTAAAGAATTAGTTTATAAAATTAATTCTGAAGACGAATTAGTAGTGAGGTATAAAAGTGATGTTAGCGAAAATGCCTCCAGCACTGAAGAAAACGCTGCTAATTGCGAAACCGAGGTCAGGCCGATTCCTTATGAAGTAAAAATTGTCACTAAAGAAGGCGAGATAAAAACTTCAATGTATGAAGCGGCGCTGGAAAGTAATATTGATGAGCGGGCAATTATCGCCCTAGCTGATACTTTTCAGTGGACAATTGATTTTGCCATGGATCCGAGAGTAGGCGATAAATTTAAGTTTGTTTATGAAGAAAGGTATCTAAATGGGGAATACCAGATGCCGGGAAAAATTTTAGCCGGGCAATATATTAATAACGGAGAAAAATACGAAGTTTATTATTTTGCCGAAAGCGAAGACAATATCGGTTATTTTGATGGACAAGGAAATTCCGTGCAGAAGATGTTTTTAAAAGCGCCGGTTGCATATAAGTATATTTCATCTGGTTTTACTACCGGAGCAAGATACATTGAAGCATTTAATATTTCCACCGGACATCGGGCGATTGATTATGCTGCGCCATATGGAACGCCGATCAGATCAGTCGGTGATGGAACAGTGATTTTTGTTGCCTACAATGGCGCCTATGGAAATATGGTTAAAATTAGGCATAATGGGACCTACCAGACTAATTACGGCCACATGTCAAAGTTTGCGGTTAAAGTAGGGGCAAAAGTAAAACAAGGAGACATAATCGGCTATGTTGGTTCAACCGGCTTATCAACTGGCCCACATGTGCATTTTGAAATGGTAAAAAACGGAGCAAAGGTAAACCCTTTATTAGAAATCTTGCCTCCTGGCGAACCGATTAAAGAAGAAAATAAAGCCAGGTTTTTTTCAGAAATAGAAAAATGGCAGGAAATGTTAAAATAATGTTAATTTAATATTTATGAAATTTAAATGGTTAATTTATTTATTTATTGCGTTTATTATTGCTTTTAGCATTTATTTTGTAATGAACAAAAATAATAGTAATAATAACATTACTAATTTAATCACTAATACAGATACAAATATAAATACAGTTGAAGAAAATTCAGGCGCAACTACTACTGAACCGGTTCAGAATCTAAGTACTTTGGAAGACCCAATTGCCGAGTTTAAAAAGCGGATTACTTTAAAACCTTTTGGGATATATATTACTCCAGAAAATTCTTCAGTAAAGCCGGAAAAATTTACTGGCTATCATACTGGCGTTGATGTAGAATATACTGATGTCAGCTTTGAAGTTCCAGTTTATGCCGCGGCTGACGGAACTGTAGTTTTATCAAGATTTGTGAGCGGTTATGGCGGCACTACTGTAATAAAAATAAAGATTGAAGATAAAGACGTTTTAGCTCTTTATGGACATTTAAATCCTAATCAATTACTGCCGATCAATAGCAAAGTTAAAGCTGGTGAAAAGATTGGTATATTGGGCGAAGGCTATACAGCTGAAACTGATTTTGAAAGAAAGCATTTACATTTTGCTATAATAAAAGGAAATGAGATTAATTTAAAAGGATATGTTAATAGCAAAGAAGAGTTAATAAGCTGGTATAATCCGCTTGA
>JBDRCJ010000109.1:0-16430 GCA_043821805.1 Patescibacteria group bacterium | reverse complement strand
TTTTAAAGGCGGAGTGCCAAGAGGAAATTCTGATAAAACACAACCGCCGGATAAAATAATTTTATCTATTAGATAACGATTATTTGCCGGGTAAATATTTTCTCTGTCTAAACCTGATCCTAAAATTGCGATAGTATTACCGGTAGCGTCTAAGCAGGCAGTATGCGCTAAAGTATCAATTCCATGAGCCAGGCCGCTAATAATCGTTAAATTATTTCTAGCTAAATCTTTAACAATGCTTTCCGTAACTTGTTTTCCGTAGTTTGTATACTTTCTTGTTCCCACAACCGCCAAGGAAAATTCATTATTAGCTTCGATTCTACCTCGATAATATAGTATAAAGGGCGGTTGGTAGATTTCTTTTAATAATTTTGGATATTTATTATCTTCAAGCGTAAGAACTTTTACTTTTTCTTTTTCTAGTTTATTCATTAGCTCATCCGGGTTGATCGTCGGCCGTAATCCTAAAAATTCTTCGGCCACTTGGCTTTCTATTCCGGCAGCTACTAATTCGTTAAATGAGGCTTTAAAAGCGGTTTCTAGGCTAGAAAAATATTTTGTTAATCTATTCATTCGCGATGGACCAAATTTTGAAAACTGGTTCAAAGAAACCGCGTATTTTAAATTCATAAAATATTATTTAATTTTAGGTAAAAATTAGGATAAATTTTATAGTATTGACTGAAAATTTATAATATGATAATATAAAAAACTGTATATTTTATATGTGGCGAAAGAATAGATAGCATCTAGTTTTCTACTTGCTCTGGAGCTTTATTTTTATAAATGGCTTTCCTCCTTGTCCGTTTATAAATATTTTGTCTCTTTTTGAGCAAGTAGTAAATTGGGTGTTATTTTCGTTATTGCCTTCCCTCCAGAGGCGGGCAGGCGGCAACCCGCACTATCCCGAAGTTTCGGGAGGGCACCCGGTCATACGACCGGGCAGGCATACGAATATCACCCCGTACTAAGCGGTTAAGGTGCCTCGGTACAAACACTCTGTAGTGTTATAATTCGCATTTGATAATTATTTGACCTTTATATTATTCTATATTAACATAATATAGGAAAACTAAAAAGTTAATATCTAGAATTTTGTCTAGGAGTGGCCACAGCCGACCCACCCTCCTGGTTAGGCTTAGGCCCTTGAATTAGGCCTTGTGCCTTGGCTCCTAGGCATAATTTTGGGTATTAAAAATCTTATTAATCTTATAAATCTTTGCTTTTGGAAACACGAATTGAAACGAATTAAAACTAACGAACACGAATTATGAGCGAAAATTTATGAGACTAATAAGATTTTTTTATTTACTTCAAGGTTTTAACACCCCATAGGGTGTTAAACACCTTTATTTCTTCCAATATATTATTAATTATTTTCTGCTCAGACTCACTAAATTTCTGTAAAACAAATTTATCAGCTGGCATTTTTTCTAAACTAGCTGTTTTAATACCAACTCTAATTCGTTTAAAGTTTTTTGTTTTTAAATAATTAATAATCGATTCAACCCCACGATGTCCGGCACTTCTTGAATCAACGGATATTTTGTATTTGCCTAAATCAATATCAATGTCATCATGAATCACAGTGAGAATTTCTGATAAATCGCTGTTTTTTATTTTTAAGACGCCTAATTTTTTAGGAATTAATTTATAATAAGCAAGTAGCGCCTGGACTGCCTGGCCTGAATTATTAATATAAGTCTGCGGTTTAACTAAAATTAGATTTTGGCTTTTAGCAATTTCAGCTTTAAATTTTTTACTAATTTCCCATTCTAAATTATGCTCTTTAGCCAAAGCCTCAACAACCATAAAACCAGCATTATGGCGAGTTAGCTCATATTTTTTTTCCGGGTTGCCTAAACCAATGATGATATTCATATTTATAATATTAAAAACTAATAACTAATAACTATTTAGTATATTAGTTAGAAGAATTTTATTTTTTAAGTTCAAAATTACAAGCACCAAATAACAAATAAATTCAAAATAAAAATATCCAAAATACAAAAAAAATAATATTTCTTAATTATTTAATTTAAATACTTTATGATGACTTCTCATGTTGTGTTTGTTTAATAAGAAACCTTTTTACCGTTGTTTTGAATTTTTTATTTTGAAAATTGTAATTTATTTGTAATTTGTAATTTTGGATTTGGTGCTTAGATATAATAATTATTTACATTATTCTGATTTTTCGTCGAAGTTATTTGATGATTTTTATAGTAATTGGGGTTCCACTAAAGCCAAATTTTTCCCGCAAACGATTTTCAATAAAGCGAACATAAGAGAAATGCAGATCGTCATTGGTACCGATACGCAGATTAAAATTAGGGGGAGATGAGCTGATTTGTTTAAGTTCATAAATATGCGGATGTTTAAAGCCTTTGCCCTTTGTTGGCGGATGGATTTTTACAATTTTATTTAAAAATTTATTAAGCTGTGAATCGCTAAGCTGTTTTTTTCTTTCCATATCTAAGGCGATGATTAAATTAAATATTTTATCAACTTTTGCGCCGGTTAAAGCAGAAGTAAAATGGATTGGTGCCCAGCTAGCAAATGGAAATTTAGAGTAGATATATTCGGTATAATGTTTAGTATCCTTTTCATTAATTAAGTCCCATTTATTTGCGATAATGATAAAACTTTTTTTTCTATCGATAATTTCTTGGACAAGCCTTAAATCATCGCGGGTAATTTTTTGGCTGACATCAATTAAAAAGAGAGCGATATCGGCTTGGTTTAAGGCGCCAAAGGATTTAAATATGCCATCTTTAGTTAAGTTTTTTATTTTTTGACCTTTTCTGCTAATACCGGCTGTGTCAACTAAAGTAAAAAATTTTTCATCATAAATAATTTCAGTATTTTGCGGCTCTCTGGTGGTATGGGGGGTTTCGCTGACTATAACTCGTTCATAACCGAGAATTGAATTTAATAGAGATGATTTTCCGATATTTGGCTTACCGATAAGGCAGACGTTAATTTTATTGTCGATTGTCGACCCGCCTTGCCAGTAGGCAGATTGAAGATTGACGATTGTTTTATTACCCTTAGCTATTTGAACGCCTATTTTAATTTTTTTTAATTTTTTTATAATAACGTCTAGGAGGTCGCCAGTCCCAGAACCGTTAGCGGCTGAAATCGCGATCGGTTCGCCTAAAGATAATTTATTAAATTCAGCCAGATTATAAATATATTTAGGACTATCAACTTTATTAGCTACTAAAATAATTTTATTTTTTTCAGCTAGGTTTTTTTTAAGAAATAAAGCCATTTGCTTATCCTGGGGGAGTAATCCGCTCTTAGTATCAACTAAAAACAATATTAAATCAGCTCGCTGTAAATATTGGCGAGCTTGATTTTGTACTTTAGATTCTATATCATTGGATTTAAGATTTTTTCCGAATAGATATTTTAGGTCGAGAATACCGCCAGTATCAACTAATATTAATTTTTTACCTCGCCATTCAATCTCTTTAAGGTTACTATCGCGGGTTGTTCCTTCAATTTCGGAAACTAAAGCCTGTTTTTTTTCTGTTAAGCAGTTAAATAGCGTTGATTTGCCGGCATTAGTCCGTCCGAAGATAACTACTAAGGGCAGTTGTTTTTTATTTATCTTCATATATATAAAATAAATAACCAATTTAGTAATTTAATAATCAATATTCAATAACCAAATTCCAAACAATAAATAATACTCAATATTAAATTATTTATTATTTATTGATTATTGTTTGATTATTGGTGCTTGATTATTGATTTTTTTATATTTTTACTGTTCAATATTTTCTACTCCTGATCCAGTAGCGTCTGCATCTTGGCCAAGAATTAAAAGAAAATCAGGCTGTTCTGGATTTACTTCATCCGCTAAATCGTTAGTGATATCATCTATTAACCATTGCGGAATAGCGAACGAAACATTAGCGCCAGTTTTTTCTTTTAGAATTGATAAAGATTCAATTTTTTCGCCAAAAGTTAGATCGTAAATCACTGATTTTTGAAAATTTTGATGGCTGCTATTGCCGATTCGGATAACTTCAAAGCCATATTTTTCTAAGTCCAAAGCTTTCTGGTTAGCTAAGCCGTTTATCCAGGTGCCGTTTCTTACCTCAATAGTCGCTTTTTCCGTGGCTACTTTAGTTTTTGATTCAAGCGGAACATCGGAAAAAATATTATGGACTAAATAAACAATTTCCGCAAAATCACCGCTAGTCGGGATTAATACATAAGCTCCCTGTTCGCTAATTGTATCTTTCAAAAGTCCACTCGGGCTATTATCTAAAACTTTGTTTATTAAATTTTCTTTTTTAGTATCTTTTATTAAATTCCATAAATTCAGTATTTCCCAAATTTTTAAATTAGTACTAACATGCTCTTGCAGCTGGTTAATAATATTAGAGATCATCATCGGTTTAAATAAGATATATTTTGAAAGCAATTTATCTTTAGTCGCCTCTAAAACTTTTTGCTGCCGGCGAGCGCGGGCGAAATCTGAACCTTCAACTCCTAGAGCGTGGCGCGAGCGGACATATTTTAAAGCAAGCTCTCCGTCCATTTTTTGTTTTCCGGTTTCGATATAAAGATGTTCATATCTAGCTTCATAAGGGTAGGCGTCCTCCATGCCCATAATCGGATAACGAAAATCCTCAAGCTTATTTTCAACTTCAATTTCAACTCCGCCCAGCTCGTCAATAATATTAACAAAACCGGCAAAATCAACTCTAAAATAATAATCAATCGGTATTTCTAGAATATCACCCAGCGCTGGGCTGACGGCTAAACCGCCGCTGTCAGGATTAGCCACTTCAGCGAAAGCGTTAATATTATTAACTTTTCGCCAACCCATATTTTCCATCGGGATTGATAAATCGCGGGGGATTGATAGTAAGGATATTTTTTTAGTTGATGGCTCAATGCTAGCGAGCATTATCGTATCAGTTAAATAACCGCCTTCGTGGTTTTTCCCTCCCATGCCTAAGAGTAAAATATTTATCCTATCTCTGTCTTCGCCCTTTAATTCTTTATTAGCGCTTTCGGCTAGATGTTTAATTTGGCCGATTATCGGTAGCTTATAAATCCAAGAATTTGATTGTTGGTCAGAAATATTTGCGCGGCTGGAAAAAATTAATAAGCCAATAAATAAAAATACAATAAAATAACTAGCAAATTTTAAGATAAGCTTAAATTTACTTTTCGGCTTTTTCTTTTTAACCTTTTCTTCAACTTCTTTTTCAAGATTTTCAATATTTTTTTTAAAATCAATCATTGTTTGAGTAAATAGACAACTAGTAAACAGACAGCTAGAAATTTTTTGTTATCTAGTTGTTTACGGAAAATTTTATTTAGCTATTTTATTTATTATAACTTTAATAACCTGTTTTGACAAATAATTATGTCGGGGCGCGGGGAATTGTCAGCTCGGCTTTCGCGAGCTGATCCGCTTATCCCGCAAAGCGGGACTGAGCGGAAACCCCGGACTACCCCGCACAAATCTCACTTTGTTTGATTATGCGGGGCAAGCATCCACCCCATGGTCGCGTACTACCGTTATACTACGCCCCGTGAATTTCGTTTTTGTAATTGTTATTAGTATTGGTGTGAATACTGGTCGCGCTTGCCCCGCACCTTTATGGTGCGGGGTACTACCATTATACTACACCCCGGCTAAAGCTATGGCGGGCAGGTACTACCATTATACTAGTCTCCGTATGGAGCGTTTGCCCTGCGCCTTTATGGTGCAGGGTACTATTTATCCGGTCGGATGATCGGACCATTATACTACGCCCCGCTAAAAAATAGGGGAACCCTTACGAAGGCGTCCCCTATATTAATTTCAAAAAATTATTTTTTTCTAAGTAATACAATGTTTTCCGGAGACATATCTTTTAATTTTTTTAAACCGTACCTTTCAAAAAAACCAAGGAGCTCAAACTTGCCGTTTTTTTCAATTAAGAGCTTAAGTTCTTCGGGAAAAATAATTTTTAATTCAGCCTGGTTAATGAATTTTTGCTTATGCCCATTATCATCAACTTCAAGAATAAAATCTTGTGAAACTATTTGTTTTAGGGCATTTTTGGGAGTAATCCTATACGTCGTTTTGACTTTAATGCCATTTTGTCTCATAGTCCAAGATTGTGATTTTAGAAATTTTGGATCAGGCCAATTCATGGCCATGCTTTCTATTAAGTATAAGCCGCCTGGTTTTAAGACGTTGGCAGCCGAGTTTAAATGGGAGAGAAACAGCTTGGAATTTTTTGCATAAATTATTGACCCCATCATGATATAGGAAAAATCAATTTTATCTTTTAAGCTAAATTTATTCATGTCAGCTTTTACGGCCTTAATTTTTATTCCTTCTTTGCGGGATATATTTTTTAAATAATTTATCATTAGAGGATTAGAGTCAATTCCTATTGATATGTAATTTTTTTTGGCAAATTCTCTTAGCTGCAATGCTGGCCCGCAAGCAATATCAAGCACTTTTTTAACTTTAATTTTGCTGTATTTTTTTATGAATTTTTCAAATAATTTAATTTGATTTTTCGCGTTAATAAAACTAAACGCGATTTCATAATATTTTGGTTGATTATAAATTTGTGATTGCATATACTTAATGATTGAAATAAAAAATATTAATCTTTCCTTGAAGAAAATTGTAGAATTTAAAATAAGCTGAGACGAGAGGGCTACTTACTATTTATCAAGTTATCATAAAATTTTATAAATATCAATTTTTATAAAATTTTATTTAATTTTAGTTCAAAATTGTATTTAGAACCTTGACAAAAAATAATTACTGACAGAGAATTAAGTATGAGTGAATTATTTAATTTAATTAAACAATTATCAGATTACGGAAGGTCCTATATTTTTATGGAATTTGAATTAAAAAAATTTAAAAAAGGAGACGAGAAATCTTTAAGGAAAAATATAAACTGCTGGGAGATTTCTAAAAACATGCTTTCTATACCTTATCCTTATTCTGCCAAGGACGCTTCTGATTTTTTAAAAAAACATTTAAAGATATATAAACAAAAGAAACCTGAATATTTTGGTTTTAAAATTGAAATAGACAAAGAGGTAGCAGGCAGCATCGGAACAGGGAAAATAAATAGAAAGCATAATAACACCGTGATTGGCTTTTGGCTGGGCAAGAAATATTGGAATAAAGGAATTATGACTAAAGCGCTAAGGCAGTTTACACAATATTTATTTAGAGAATTTAAACTTAAAAAAATTTATGCTTATACTTTTATTTTCAACAAGGCTTCGCAAAGGGTTTTAGAAAAAGCCGGCTTTAAGAGAGAAGGAGAGCTAAAAAAGCATTTTAAAAAAGGAAATAGATATTATGATGTATATGTTTATGCTAAAATAAAGTAGGACAAGGAATAGTGGTAACTAATAGGTGATAAGTTAAATAAGCTAATATTAGTTATAATTGACAAAAACGGTTGACAGTATAATTATTTATTGTTAAGCTGGAGGCTAATTATTAAATTATCATAAAATATAATAATTACCAATTTTAGTAGAATTCACACCTTGACCTGATTATTAATTTATTATTTACTCAAATAAATGTAATTATTGGCTCATTACAATAAAATAACAAAAAAAGTAGAAAGGGGTAAAAAAAATGAATACAATTAAGTTTGAAGTGCCTTACAATGGTGACTCATTAATAATATCTTTTTATTGTGATCATAAAGATCATATCGCTATGGTATATGGTCGCGCTGAAGATGGCTATCCTCAAGGAAGAAAAACTAGCAGTCTGCCGCCCATTAGTGAACAGAATATTGTTAAACAAGTTGAAATATTGGGAAATCAAAATATTCCATTCAATTATTTACTAAATGGAATCTGTCACGGTAACAAGGAGTTTAGTACTCCATATCGAAAAGAGTTCATTAATTTTGTTAAACGATTACTGAGCTACGGTGTAAAAATTGTGACATTGAGTAACTTATTTTTTATTGAAGTTATCGCCAATGAAGTACCCGGTATTGAAATATTTGCATCAGCAATTCTAGAAGTGGATTGTCTTGCTCGTCTTAAGCAGGTTGCTAAGCTTGGTATTAAGTACAGTTGTCTTTCAAAAACGATATACAAAAATTTTGTAGCTTTGGAGAGTATCGGCAAATATTGTGAAAGAGGTATTGAATCAGTTTTACTAGTCAATGACCCCTGTTTACACCATTGCGCTTACACCAACTATCACAACATAATTTTAAGCCACCTAACTGGCGACAATATTGGGTGTAGTAGCTTCTGCCGTTTACATTGCACAAAGGAATTTGCCCAAGATGATCGATGTTTAATTAGCGCCTCTTTCATTAGACCAGAAGATCTTACTGAATATAGTAAATTAGGTTTCAGCATTTTTAAGTTATGCGACCGCAAGCATCGAACAGAGTGGATTATTAGAGCTTTTAATGCATATATCCAAGGGAATTATGAAGGAAATTTGGCTTTAATAATGGCACCGTGGAATAAACATGAGGGGCAATATGATGTTCCAATTGATATTTCCGTTGATGAAGTACTAAAGCGGGGAGAGGATGCATTAAGAAACGAGGTGAGATTTACTCCTTACATAAATAACAGAGGATTAGATGATTACTTGAAATTTTGGAAAGAATATAAGCGTTTGGGATGCCGAGATGAAGACTGTGATAGATGTGGATATTGTGCAAAAATTGCATCTGAAGTTATTAAAGGCAATCCAGCCCATAGAAGAACAATCATTCGCAATATTAATCATGTGCTACAAGCTTCGACAATGATTTCAGAAGAACGAGGAGAGAAATCATGATATTTGCAAAAGAAATTTATTGGGAAGAAATTCCTTATGGAAAAATATTGTTGCTAGAAAAGCGAATAAGAAAAGAGACTAGCTTGAATGAATTTGGTATTAATTTTACTGAGCCTAATATCAAGTTACTCGTTGAATATGATAACCTAAATTTTTACGAACTTTTAGATCAGAAATTTTCTATATGCAAAGCCAATGACTGTGTACCAATGCGTCTAATATGCATCTCATGCCAAACAGCTCTGAATCTTCAAATACCATACCCAAATTATGGTTATGTGGCGGATAATCGAAAATTAGTTATCATCTTTGCTAAAAGCTTCGGTGTTTTTAAGTCAGTAATTAGCGGCGTAGCAAGTTTATATTTAGAAAATGAAAGCTACAGTCCTATGCATGCAAGTGTAATTTCAACTAATACTACAGGAGTAGCTTTTGCAGGGGGTTGTTCGGCAGGCAAGACTACAACATTGTTAAATGTAGCAGATAGTATTTTGAGAATTAATTTAGAATGCAGAATACTAACTGATGATTGGGCAATATTAAGAAAATCAGGATCACATTATATTGCACATTCTTTCGACCGATCAATTTCAGTCACAAAAAAGACACTTGCTGAAAATGAGCATCTAGTAAAAATTCAACGTCATGAATTATTGCAAAAGTTAAAAACATCCAAGAAAATCAGTATGTTACCGAGTAAAATGTTTAATGCTAAGGTGGATGCAATGGAAGTAAAGATTGATACAATAATTATTTTAAATCCCACTTTAGGGGGAAACTCTCTACAAAAAATTAGCGCTAAAGATTTTATTGATGTAATGATTAACTCCGCGTACCATTATCCTTACATTAATAAAGATCAAATTGCACACCATCGAGAGTTTTGGCAGAAAGTTTTTAATAAGGTAAGAACATTTATGTTTTATACTAGAAATAGCGATGACTCGTTGCAGAGATTTGACTCCATACTTCAATTATTTTGAAAAACATCTAATCTTTTTACTCTAATAAAGATAAAAAAATAGAAGAAAGGATTAGGCCATGAATCAAAAGATATATTTCGCCGTTAGAGAAATGGGAGATGTTTATGCTCTTACAACAATAATTGAGTATTGTATTGAAGCAAACATAGCTATCGAATGGCACATAGTGCCATTTTCAGTGAATTCTGATCTTTCATTATGCCAATTTACTGATATTATTGGTAAGTATCGTAATGCTAAAATAGAAGACGCACCAAGAGATGAGCAAACTCTTAAATGCGTTAATATTTTTGGTTTTTCCACAGACATGAAACATCAATTAGAAAAGATAATCCAGCCAGTAATTTCAGTATATGATATTAACGTTGCCCGTCGCGATATAGTAAATGTGGCCCAAGTTAATAAAAAAAAGCCATGGATTGTGGTCGGTAATATTAAGCTTAAGTCGCCAATCGAGGATTTCCAATATCCAATATTACAAAAATTATCTCTATTGCCATACAAAGTAATTCTAGTCCCTCGTCATCCTCTCACCACCGAGGAAGCTCAAAAGATTAATTTGCCGGTTAATTTAACGCTAGATAACAGCATGGGCAAACTGGTTCAATTATATGCGCAAGCCGATTTGACTATTATGGGTAAAATTTTTTCTGTTGATCGGTTTGAATTTGATGATGGAGATCATAATCCGCTAGAGGCAACAATTAGTTCCAATACTATTTGTATACGTTCCAAAATATCTGATGCTTATAAAGAGTTTTATGAATTATCAGGTTTAATGCATTGCTTTAATAATCATTTAGATTCATTCGAAGTAATTGATAAGTTAATATATGATCCATCGCTAAAGAAGAAGCTTCAGTGGAGAAAAAAATGGATTGAAAAGAATAGACAAACAAACCTACAGCAAGCAATAAAAAAACTTGGTATATATACCAAGTATATTATAAAAAGAGAATATTCAACTGCCTAAAAAATAATATTAGGCAGTTTTTTTATTCAAATTAAGTTAAATTTATCACATCCAAATCGTTGGGTACTATTGTTTTTCCATTAAAATACTTTTTTGCTTCTCTTGTATACCGAAATTTTTTGTTAGGCGTTACATCTTCAGTATGAATTAATATAAGATTATTTGCTTTAATTTTTTTCGCATTTAAGCTGGCTTCTTTAACCGTAGAATGCCCAATTTTTTCTGGCGTGAATTTACCCTTATCTTTTTCTAGACAATAAGCTTCATGAATAAAGTAATTAATTCCTCTGCTATATTTTTTCAACTTATCATTATATTTAGTATCACCTAGACATAGCAGCCGAGTATGATCATAAAATTCTAGCAGGAATCCGAATTGTTCAATTTTTTCATCTTGAGTATTAAAAAAATTAACGGGCCAGTCATTAATTTTTAGTTTAATATCGTTTTTTATAACTGTAAATATTATTTTTTTATTAAACAAATTTAAAATTTTTTCTTTCAATATTTCTTTAGAACACATTTGCACTATTCTTTTTATATCATTAGAGCAATATATTGTTAAACCATCCGCTTGTCCTTTAGCTATTTTAGAACCGAGCATTCTTAATATCCAGAATAATCCCCAAACATGATCCAAGTGTTTATGTGTTATTATGATATGCTGAATATCTGATAAAGGAATTTTTGCGGAGTACAATTGAGATAATATTTGCGCGCCACCTCCCGTATCCACCAAGACTCCATTTTTTCTATTTTTTTCTTGGATATAAAAACTAGTATGAAAATATTTAATGACGTCAGCATTCCCAGTGCCTAGAAATGTAATTTTTTTAGATGTCTTTTTCATGCCCTTGGTTTTAATATATGGCTCTTATTTATTAATATTACTTATTTTTTAAATAAAGTAAAGTGTAAGAATCTCCAGCGTTGTTTACATTTATTAATAAATTTTATAAAAAGTTATCTCTTCGAAATTGAGTAAAGAATAAAAGTTATAAAGGTATAAAAAAATTATAGTTATTTCATCTAGTTATTACCATATTAAATTTTTTTTTGCTAATAGCATGTCTTTAATAAGTATGGAGTACAAATTGGAAATTAGTTTACAGCGGATATGGCGATTATAAAGGAATGAAATATAATATAATTTTTTTATAGGTAAAAAATTTAGAGCCCTTAAGCTCTAAATATTATTTAAATAATAATTACCATTATCATCAATGAATAATCTCTTTCTTAATATGTCTTGAAGAATAAGAACTGATCCCGTATATTTTTCATTATGAAGGAAATCATTATTAATAGCCGCATGATAAATTTTTATTAGAGCGGTACTATTTGTTAGTTGTAGTAAAAAATTTGTTAAATATGCTCTGTTTTTTTCACTAAAAATTAATCTCATAATGCGTTCAGTTACCCTAAACTCTCTATGGTTAATAATTTTTGCTACAACATCGTTTAACTCCCCTTTTATAAAATAAGTATTGAGGCGATGCTCAATGCCTGGATAATGATTAATCACTTTCGGATCAACAATCAGGCTATACATTGAAAAAAAGGATTGAGCTTCGTTGTTTTCACACATTTTTCTGTAGTGATCTTCTGTTATTCCTGTAATATATGCATCATCGCTAAAAAAAATATTTATTTGCCGTTTTCGGAATCTACAATTAAGTGGTATTGTTGTATCATTATTCATTTTAACAATTCTGTCATCTAAAGAAAGTGAAGAATAATTTTCAAATTCAATAGTTAATTTGGGTAATTTTACCAATATGAACGTAGGCAGGTTGTTCAAGGATAACCACATATTTATATAGTTCATTGCCACTTCTGTAATAAAGTTGTGTGGAGATTCAACATTTCGAGAACTGGGCGATATAAATACTGAAAATTCTTTATTTTTTTTAATCCTTTCTATTCTATCTTTAAGAGGATTTGCTTTATCTTTCATTTTAAGAATAAATTCTTCTGACATTTTTTTCCCAAAAAATAATATTTCTTGATAACTTCCAAATTTCATCAGACTATACTTTTTCCCAATATGATTCAAATTTTCTCCCGTTATCATATCAATAAAATTTTCATCTCCATCAACTGTGATATTGTAAGTAGCAATCCTTTCTAACATGATTAATATACCTCCCCAATTTCTGTTGTTTTTAATTTAAAAAGAACTATAAAAATTTATCATATCAATACTAGCACACATTAATTATATTTGTCAATAAAATCGTATTTACTTACTTTGTCAGTTTTTTATTTTAATGGTATGATATTAGAAAAGTAATTATTTTTCAAATTAATCCATATGTCTAAAAAGCATGGTCCGTGGGTAATTAAAAAGAGAACAAAAATTTATCAAAATCCCTGGATGCAAGTATATGAAGATAGAGTAATTCGTCCTGATAAAAAAAGTGGAATTTTTGGATTTATTAATTTAGGAAAAGGTGTTTCTGTTTTACCTCTGGATAAAAATGGCAATGTTTACCTTGTTTATCAATTCCATTATGGTTTTAAAAAAAATGTTTTAAGCGTAGTAAGCGGAGGGATTAATAAAAATGAAAAATTGTTAACAGCCGCCAAAAGAGAATTAAAAGAAGAGCTAGGCATAGTGGCAAAAGATTGGATTAAGATAGGTTATTTTTGCCCCTTTACTACGATTATTAATTTTTCTTCTTATTTATATTTAGTCCAAGACTTAAAATTTAAAAATTCAAATCCAGAAGGGACAGAAATTATTAAAATAAAAAAAATTAAGCTTGAAAAGGCGTTAGAAATGGTAATGAATAATAAAATACAGGGAGTAAGTTCGGTTTTAATATTGAAAACAAAAGAGTATTTAAAAAATTAATTATTTTGTCCCTATTCCACAAAAATTGTTAAAACGCCAATATCTACATTGTGTTATTTTTTTATGTAATTTTAGTTAAAAATAGTATCATTATTGACAAAAATCGTAAAATAAGCTATTATAAAAGTGTTATTCTGAATAACACTTTTTAAGTTAATTTTAATCTATTTTTGTTAAAATAACATAAAAAGCGTTATTCTTTTTGTAAATACAAAAAAGAGCTTTGCTCTTTTACAATTTTAAACTTATTAGGAGGGGGGAGCTAGTTGGAAAAGGCAACTTTATTTTTCGCGGTAATTTGGATTCTCGCCCTTGGAACAAAATACATTTTTATCAAGGGTGTAGAAAATTTTGTTGAGAATCTAAACAATATTTTCGAAAGGAGGCAAAGCCATGAAAGCAATGTTTAAGAAAGCGATTGTTTGGCTAGATTACCAGACACTATTGGCAGCCTCCTGGAGGTTAGCTGTTATAGTGTTTGATTGGCGTGCTTGGCTTTTAAGAGCGCCGTGGGGTAAACCTGTAGTTGATGCGGTTTATATACCGAATTTAAGAGATGAGGATAAACCGCGTTATTTAGGTAAATGGGAGCCCGCTGAAGGCCATGCTGGAGGACTCCGCCTCTGGTTAAAAGGAACTTCCGCCCATACAAGAGCAATAAGCACAACTACCTCTGAACTAAGAACAGCAAGAGGTAGGGAAAAAGCAAAGGAGCAGTTCATTTCTGCTTGTTCTTGGGCTCAGAAAAACGGGGCTAAGGTAGTACTTTTAGCCGCCGGCACTAAACATTTGTTTGGTGATGGAAAAAAGTTAAGAAAATTATTCCCCAAATTAGTTTTTACTATCGGGGATAATGGAACCTTTTTAATATTACTAGCCGAAACTTTAAGCGGATTAAGGAAGGCAGGTTTAAGTAAGCATGCTAGAATTGCTATTTTGGGGCCGCATGGAATACTTGGCGAAAGTATGGTCAAGGCTCTGTTGGGATCTGGTTATAGTAATTTAGTAGGGGTTGATGATAGATTCCGTGTTGTAGAGAAGATAAAGAAAAAATACGGAATTGAAATTTGCACCTCGTTTACTGAATTAGGCAAAGTTGATGCGGTTGTAGCCTGCACCCACAGAGATGAGGCCAGGTTAACTTTCGAAAAACTAAACCTGATTAAAAAACCTTCCAAAAAGATATTTGTAACTGATGTGGCTGAACCATCAAACTTAAGCCCCAGAGAGTATCGTAGGTGCAAGGGTATAGTAATTCGTCAAGACGCGGGGAATGCCTATTCTCCATCCCTTCGTTATGTATTGGGATATGTTTCTTCAAGTTTATTTGGTCTTGACAAGAGGGTTACATTCGGCTGTTTTGCTGAATCCCTAAGCATTGCCGGAGCTCTCAATCGTGGACAAGTAATATTGGCAGAATTAGACTGGTTTTCAGTAAACTCCAGCAACATGAAAGTCATAGCCGAGTTATTTAAAAGAGATGGCTTTACTTATCCGAAGCCGAAATGTTTCGGAAAGTATGTCCGTTCTTTTGACCTTAACCTGAAACTCGCTCGGCCAAAATTTAGCTGGGTTTTGGATTTTGGTAGGGCGATAGGTCTTTTGTAGAGATTACCGAGGGCAATCATTATATGATTGTCCTCTTTTTTTTATTTTCTTTTGTTGGAAAAAATGCTAAAATAATTATATATTATGAATATTATAACTATTTTACCATTACTTAGCGCAATTTTTGTTTCCTTTTTAGGGATTTTCGTTTTTATGAAAGGCAAAAGAGAAAGAGTGAATTTTACTTTTGCTCTTTTTGCTTTTGTTATAACAGTCTGGTTATTTTGTACTTTTATGCTTTTTTTGAATAAAGGGAACATTGATAAAGCAATTTTTTGGGATAAGTTTATTTATGTTGGCGTAGTTTTCGTCCCTGTTATAATGTATCATTTTGGGTTAGCGTTAACTAAAAATAAGATTATCAAGGGTAAAAGCATGCTGGTTGTTGGCTATATTTTATCCTTTTTTTTTCTTATAGTAATTCCAACAAAGTTATTTGTAAATGAAATTTTTATTTATCAGTGGGGTATTCATACTAAAGCGCAATTATTTCATCATATTTTTTTACTTTATTTTTCAGTTTATTTTGCTGTCTGGTTTGTGATGGTATATAAGTATTACAAATTTTCTATATCATCAATAGAGAAAGAAAGAATAAAATATAGTTTTTTAGCATTTTTTGCCTTAACTGCCATTGGAATTTGGGCTTATTTACCCGCTTATGGAATTAGTATCTATCCTTTCGCCTATATTTCAGGAGTAATATTTGTTATTATCTTAGCGTATGCGATTATCCGTCACCGGTTAATGGATATTAAAATGGTCTTAAGGAAGTCATCGGTTTTCTTAGCTTCTATTTCTTTAGTAATAATTTCTGCTATTACAGTGAAATATATATTAATTAGGTATTATTTTGATGTTTCTTATTGGGCTGATTCAATAATATTATTATTAGCTGTTCTAGCTTTTCCGATAGTTAAAAATTATTTTAACCGTTTAGCTAATAAATACTTTTTTTCTTCTTTATATGATAGCCGGGAAGTGATTGCTAGTTTAAGTGATAAGCTACGCTCGACATTAAATGTTAATAAAGTTTTTGATTATATTTATAACGTTTTAGCTAAAGCCTTTCATATTAAAGCTTTTGGGGTTTTAAGTTATGATGAAAAAAATGATGTTTTTATAGTCCAGTATAATAAGGGCTTTGATATTAATAAACGAAAAAAATTTCTCAGTAATCCGGAATTGCATAAA
>JBDRCJ010000108.1:0-2976 GCA_043821805.1 Patescibacteria group bacterium | reverse complement strand
CCCTCCTTTTATTTTAAAATGAACGACATTATAAATTAACAAATATTTTTATATATGTCAAGCCTATTTTTATTTATGGCTTAATTAAGTAGAAAAAAGACGAGATTTTCTAAATCTCGTCTTTTTTTAAGTTATCCAGTTTTTGTTTTTATTCCCCCATCTAAAAATGCACCCCCATATGCATCCCATGGCCGAAGCCTTTGCGCTCAATTCCAAGCTCATCCATAATGCCTTTCGCCTGCAGATGCAAATTATGCGCTTCAACTAATTTAGAAAAATTATCAGCGTTAATTTTTTCTGCCATCGGATTATCGCTTCCAACTGCTTCTAGCCAAGCATTATAATCATTGCTATCAAAGGCCGCATCAATAGCCGCTCTTTTTTCTTCCATTAAGGCTTTCTTTTCGTCCCATTTCACCTGTAAATCAGCTTTCTCTTCGTCGCTTAGGTTTTGGAATTTAGCTGACCGAAAGCAGGGCGCTTGATTATCGGCTAGAGTATCGTTTGAACTAGTTGAATCAGTTTGCGCGTAAGCGAGCATTGCGAACCCGACAACCGCAACCATAGCCACTACTGCGGCCGCTCCGGTTATCATATTAGATCGTTTTATGTCCATTATTATTTGTTCACCCCGCTACCTTGAGAGGAGGCACTATGTAAATTAGGTAGCGGGGTGATAGGTTAATTATTAAGTCCCCAGGGTTTTTGAGATCTCCTTAAGGGCGCCTATCTATTAATACGCTGCATTAATTATATTTCTTTCACATAATATTACGAATCAACAAATCTGCAATGAATAGCACAAATAATCGGAAATGTTAATTAAAAATAGTAAAAAAAATTTGTGTTATTTGTGAAAAAATTCGTTGATTTGTAATCTAAATTCGTTGATTTGTAACCTTAGTGGCAAGCAGGCATATTATTTAGATTCCTGACTGGCGCATTGGTTCTCATAAAAAACTGCATTGGTTCAGATAAAAATGGCCTTACTATTAAAGCTCTAAATTGACTTTCATTAACCTTCTCTCCGATTACTTTAACGCGATAGCCGAGTTTTAGCTCTAAATGACACCCCAAAGCCGCTTCTTCAGCCATTATTTGCCAAATTTTTAAATTTAAATCTTCTAAGTTAAAATTCTCCTGACTTTCTATTTCGATTACTTTACCAATCAATAAGCCTTTATCCGGATTAAGCCAAACTCTATCTCGAGGCGTCATTAGCATATTATAAGTTGGTAAATTTTCTCGGAAAGTATATTCTATCGCCTGACCAAACCCAATAATATAAAATAAAGAACCGCAAAAAATGCTAATTATAATACTAGCTAAAACAACTACCCCAAATTTATAGCGGTAACCGCTTTTAATATGCTTAAAATTATAATAAGCTAAAGCAATAAATAATACTAAAATAATTAACCAAATATATGGCAAAGTAAGAAAAATAAATTCAAGCCGGCTGCCACTAAGTTCTCTAAATAAATCCCAGTCATTATTAATCATCATATGAATAAGAACTGAACTGGATAAACTGCCAATTATAATAGACATTACAAAAACACCCCAAAAAGTATAATTTTTTAAAATAAATTCCCATTTCGGTTTTGGATTAATTTTCTTTTCTTTAATTTTATTAAGCACTGCCTGGCTTATATCTTTAGTATTCATATAATTAAAAATTAATATCTTGTTTGTTTAATTCCTCTCTAAACTGTTTTTTCGCCCGATTAATTAAGGTCGCTACAGTTCCAATCGGTTTTCTAATAATATCAGATATTTCTCGATAATTTTTTTCTTCCATAAATTTTAAAAATAATACTTCGCGGTATTTTTCATCCATTAAGTTAAACACTTTATTAATATTTCTTTTTAAAAATTTATTGTCAATTTCAATGGTAATATTTAAATCAGAAGCTAAATTCTCAATAATCCCGTTATCTAATTCTACTTTCTGTGGCCGAGCCTTACTTTTCCGATAGTTGCTTATTACCTGATTATGCACAATTCGGTAAGCCCAGGAAGAAAATTTTAATTTTGGATCAAATTCATTTAAATTTAAGTAAATTTTTATAAAAGCTTCCTGTAAAATATCTTCTGCTTCTTCTCGGGAAAAATTAGATATTTTTAAAATATAATTAAATAATTTTTTATCATATCTTTTTATTAAGTGCGAAAAATTATCCTGGCTAGCCAGGGTTAATATAACTAATTCTTCATCCTTCAATTCTGAAGATCCATTGGGCAGAGCTACCTTTTTAGGCAGGCTTGCCTCAGGCATAACTTCAGTGGATAAATCAATTTTTTTCTTACTATTAACTCCAGTTTTCATTAAACTGAGCTTAAATGTATTAAATTGAATATAATACTAGTATTTATTATTACGCTAATTATAGATATTTTCTTTCAAAAAAACAAGCCCAAAAAAATATAGCTTATTCAAAATACTTTTTTTATGTTATATTATAAAACATGGAACATAGAACACAGAACACGAAACATAAAACAATGAACACAATTTAAATCCAAAATTAAAAATCACAAATAACAAATAAATCCAATCCCGAAGACTCGGGACAATATTTAAAACATATAATATCTAAAAAACGCAAATACTCCCAACTATCCCAAAAATCTCAAACTTCCCAAAAATCTCACAACTCATTATTCATAATCCATCATTTAATAGATTCCCAATTTCATTCTTTAAACAAACCAAGCATGAAAAAAACTTTTACAATATTAATTATCATATTTGTCTTAATATTCCCCTTGCACCCGCTATCTAGCGCTCATTACGCTGGCCCGCGGATCGGTTATATTTTATTGCAAGTTGAGGATAATGGCGAAGCTTGGTATGTTTATCCGACTACTGGAAAAAGATATTACTTAGGCCGTCCGCAAGACGCTTTTAATTTAATGAAAAAACTAGGGCTAGGCGCTAAGCATGAATTTATTGCAAATACAAATATTTTTCCA
>JBDRCJ010000107.1:0-10448 GCA_043821805.1 Patescibacteria group bacterium | reverse complement strand
GCGATTATGCTAGCGGCGCTTCTTTGGAGCTTAGACGGCGTATTTATCAGGCCAAAATTTTATACTTTACCAGCCGGTTTAATCGTTTTTTTAGAACATTTTTTTGGATTAATAATTTTAAGCCCGTTTATAATTTTAGGTTGGAAAAAAATAAAAATGCTACGAGCAAAAGATTGGGGGGCAATTTTTTGGGTATCAGTTTTCGGCGGTTTGCTCGGCACCTTAATGATTACGAAAGCTTTTTTTGCCGCCGTTGACGGGGAAATTACTTTTGCCACTGTTGTCATCTTGCAAAAACTTCAACCGATTTTTGCTTTAATATTAGCGAGAATAATTCTAGGAGAAAAACTCAAAAAAAGTTTTTATTTTTGGGCATTAATTGCAATTGTGGCCGCTTATTTTCTCGCATTTGGTAAAACCGGCTTAAATTTTAATGATATTAATATAGTTAACCAAGCCGCCTTTTTCGCTATCATCGCTGCTTTTGCCTTTGGCTCTTCTACTGTTTTTGGCAAAAGGATTGTTAACCATCTAGATTTTAAAACTACCACTGCTCTAAGATTTGGTTTTACTAGTCTGCTTGCTCTAATTTTAATATTATTTACAAATGACATCTTTAAAATTAGCCAGCTTAGCCCTTTGCACTGGAAATATTTAGTTTTAATTGTTTTTTCTAGCGGAGCAGCAGCCATGTTTATATATTATTTTGGCTTGAAAAGAGTTACTGCCTCGCTTGCGACAATTAGTGAATTATTTTGGCCATTTTCAGCAGTAGTGTTAGATTATTTTATTAATAGAAATGTTTTAAATAAAACAGAATTAATCGCCAGTTTTATTTTATTAATCGCATTTTTTGGCGTAATCAGAGAAGGGAAAGCAAAAAAAATTACTTTTAGCGCTAAAGTTATTAAAGGCCAGGGGCGGGGAGAAAGAATCGGTTTCCCGACTATTAATTTAGATAAAGTTGATCTAGATATTGATTACGGGGTTTATTTAATTAAAGCCAGAGTTGATAATCACAAATATAATGGTTTACTACATTTCGGTTTTAAAGAGACATTTTCCGAAGCGCCATCGCTTGAATTATTTATAAAAGAAAAAATTTTTGATATTTCACAAAAAAATGTTATAATAAATGTAGTAAAGAGGATTAGAGATATTAAGAAATTTGCTAATCTGGATGAACTAAAAAAGCAGATAAACAAAGATTTGCAAAATTTGAAATAAGAAGGTGCGCAAGTTTATAAATAATTTATTATAAATAAGGACGCAGAGATAAAAAAATAAATAATTTTAAATTTAAAATTTTGAATTTTGAATCAATTTTGAATTTTGAATTTAAAAATTAATTCGGGTTCCGGCATAACGATGGGCAGGCGTAATTTCTAATTATAAACCAGGAAGTAAGTATATTTTTTAACTTTTAACTTTTAAATTTTTACTTAATACATTGTGTTTGATTATTTAGAAAAATTTAATAAACTGCCTAAAGAAATTCGAGATAAAGTTTCATCCTCGGAGAAAATTTCGGCTTTGGTTGAATTAGAAAAAAAACATTCCGTTAATTTAGCCGCGGTAGTAATCAGGGTAATGATAAAAGAAATTCGTTTAGATAATTTAGCAAATTATTTCCAGGGCAGTGAATATAATTTTGACTTTCAAAAAGCCAGCAGTTTAGCTCGAGATCTAAAAGAGCAAATATTTTCTGAAGTTAGCGATTATTTAATAAAAACAGAATCTCTTTTAATACCAGCCAAAGAAAAAATATTAACTACTAATTATAATGAACCATTCAATCGTCCGACTAACCAAGCTAAAGGAGCTAATTTCTTTTTTGCCCCGGAAGATGAAGAAGAAATTAGGGAATTGTCAGCTAAAATTAATGGCTACGATAAATTAAATATTCCTCGGGTTAATTTTGATGATCAGTTAGATGAAATAATTAAAGCTACAGAGATAAATTTTGGCAGCCAGCTACTCATTGAGCGGTTTCAACAAATTATTAGAACCTACCTCCGGGGCATTAGAGATGAAGTGGAAATTAAGCAAGCGCTTAGAAAATCTATTGCAGACGGCGGATTAGGATTTGACAGTGAATCAGCTGATAAGGTAATGCTTTTAGTTAAAGAAAAAATTAAAGATTTTAAAAAAGCCAGCGCTTCTATTAAAATGAAACCGGCTAAGTTTTTTCTGCCAGAAGATAAGGAAAATCAAGACAAGCTAGCTAAAGTAAAAGAGATTGGATTACGCGATCTTGATTATTCATTTAAAGAAGGCGAAGAAAAAAATTTAAAGGCTGATGATATAAAAATTAAAGAAAGAAAAAAATTAGCGCCACTTCCACCACAAGTGACCACAAAAACTGGGCAACCGGAAATAAGCGCTAAAATTAGGCAAATTCCAATAAAGGAAACGTCGGTTAATATTTCAATGCCGAGACCCAGGCAAACAAACGAAATTAAGATTCCATATCGTTTAGCTAATGAAAGAAGCGGTAAAAAAAGGATGGAGGACGTTAAATATGTGCCTAAGGTAATGAATCCGATTGACGAATTACGCTATTTGGATATTATCAATTTTCGGCGTTTATCGCCAGATCCAAACCAGGCAGTGGCGAAAGTAATGGAAAAAATAAATTTATTAGCCGAAGAGCAATTTAGTAAAAAAAATGAGGGAATAAAAGCCTGGCGGGAAAGTCCGGTTAGTAATTTATACTTAAGAATTGGCCAGGATAGTATTAATAATAATAAATCAATTACCGATGTAATTGAAAATAGAAAAAATAATAAACAAGATTTTTTGACCGAAGAAGAATTTAAGGCGGTTTTAGATTTAAATAGAAGTTTGCGTTACTAGTATTGTTGGTATTAAGTGGTATTGTAGCTACACTTTTTTATAATTATAAGGTATGTTTCAAATGAGTGGTGAAATTATTAGTTTAGATTATTTTGTTAGCTACAGAAAATAGTTAATAGAAATTGGAAATTGCCCGCCCCGCTTCGCTTGTCGAGGCCGGGGGTTATAGAAAATTGAAATAAGAAATTAGTTGATATTTATTTGTCAGCTGGCGATGCCATTTTCTATTTTCTAACAGCCAATTTCAGTTATTCTATTCATTAACAACGTCAGGCTATTTTTAATTTAATTTAAAGTAATAAATAATATGCAGCAATATACTGTTCCGCAATTTATTGATGTTGAGGATAAAATTTTTGGGCCGATTACCACTAGGCAGTTTGTTATTATGCTTGGTAGTTTTTTAATTATCGGCATTTCTTATAAGTTATTTGATTTTTCTTTATTTATTACTTTCGGTATGTTTGTTTTTATAATTTCAGGCATTTTCGCTTTTATAAGAATTAATGGCCGGCCGTTTCATTATTTTGTTTTAAATGTAGCCCAAACTTTAAGACGGTCGAATCTAAGGGTTTGGCGTAAAGATATGGTTTGGTCTGAAGGAATATCTAAAAATGAAACTGATAGTAAAATTATTGAAAAAAATATTTCGATTCAACCTAAATCGCAACCGTCAATTTCCCGTTTAGCTGAGTTATCGCTAATCGTTGATACAAAGGGCGTTTATCGAGGTGAAGCAAAAGACGATGAAGTAAACATAAAGATATTAAACAACAGGAATTAACATAATAAGGCTTATGGCTAAAAATAATATTAAAGCTTCTACTCAGCAAAATTTAGATATTGCTGAAATTAAGGAAGATACTGTTATTATGAAGGATGGGACTATCCGGGCGATCTTGTTAGTTTCCAGTATTAATTTTGCTTTAAAAAGTGAAGATGAGCAGAACGCAATTATTTCATCATATGTTAGCTTTTTAAATAATATTGATTTTTCAATCCAAATAATCATTCAATCCAGGGAGTTAAATATTGAAAATTATTTAAGCCAGCTAAAACAAAAAGAAAAAGAGCAAACAAATGAACTTTTAAAAATGCAGACTGCCGAATATATCGAATATATTGGAGAATTAATCTCAATGGGTAAAATTATGAATAAGCGTTTTTATATTTCCGTTCCCTATGACCCCCTATCAGACCAGCATAAAAGTTTTTTTTCCTCATTTCTTGAAATTCTTAAGCCAGTTAATATTATTAAAATGAAAGACGACCGGTTCCAAAGATATAAGATGGAATTATATCGCCGGTTAGAAAATGTTATTTCTGGTTTAGCCTCGGTTAGTTTGCATGCTGTTCAACTTGATACCCAAGCTTTAATTGAGTTGTTCTATAATACTTATAATCCGGAAACTTCAAAAAATCAAAAACTTGTCGAGATGAATGATTTAAGAATAGTTGAGTAATTATATTTAAAATTTGAACGTACTTTTTTTGAGCCCTATTAACTAAGTAATAATTTACTAAGTAATTTAAATCATGTTTAATCCAGCCGAAGTTAAAAATGAAAAAAAAGTTGATGAAAATAAGTCATTTCAACCAACGAAAAATACGCCAGAAGAGGATGTCGGCTATGCTAAAGAAATAATCGAAGAAGAGAAATCATTTCGGCGCGGAGTTTTGACCATAAAAGATCTTATTTCTCCGGCCAGTATGCAAATTTCTTCTAATTATTTGCGATTAGGAGATAAATTTTTACGAACGTTTTTTGTTATTAGCTACCCTCGCTATATTAGCGTTGGCTGGTTTGCGCCGATAATTAATTTAAACTACACCTTTGATGTAGCGATGTTTTTTTATCCAGTTAAGAGCGCAATAATTTTAAAGCAGCTAAAGAATAAAGTCGGAGTTCTAGAAGCGCAAATAATTTCGGACGCAGAAAAAGGTGCGGCCAGAGATCCGTTAAGAGAGACAGCTTTAAGGGATATTGAAGCTTTGAGAGACGCTTTAACCCAGGGGATAGAGAAGTTTTTTCAATTTTCACTTTATGTTACAATTTATGCTGACAGCGAAAAAGAGTTAGACCAGTTGTCTGATACGGTAGAGAATATTTTTGGCTCGCGCTTGGTTTTTTCAAAGCGAGTTTTTTATCAAGCAGAACAAGGATTTAATTCGACTTTGCCGTTATGTAATGATGAATTATATATTACTTTTAACATGAATTCTTCGCCAGTCGCTTCTTCTTTTCCTTTTATTTCCAGCGAATTAACTAGTGATAATGGAATTTTATATGGCATAAACCGGCATAATAATAGCTTAATACTGTTTGATCGTTTTAGCCTGCAAAACGCTAATACAGTTGTTTTTGCTACTTCTGGAGCGGGAAAAAGTTATGCTATTAAATTAGAAGTATTACGTTCACTAATGCTTGGAACTGAAGTAGTTATTATTGATCCGGAAAATGAATATAAACATTTATCTGATGCCGTCGGCGGAACATATATAAATATTTCGCTAGCTAGCGAAAATAAAATTAATCCTTTTGATTTACCGCGGGCCCTAGGCGGCGATTCAAAACCAGAAGATATTATCAGGAGTGCAGTTATTACCGTTAAAGGCTTAGTTAGATTAATGCTTGGTAATATAAGCCATGAAGATGATTCGATTATTGATCGGGCCTTGCTTGAAACTTATGCTAAAAAGGATATTACCCCAGACGTTGATTTAGCTAAAGTTGAGCCGCCGATTATGCAGGATTTCCAAGAAATATTAGAAGGGATGGAAGGTGGAGCTAGTTTAGCAATAAGCTTAAAGAAATATACCGAAGGCACTTTTGCCGGCTTATTAAATAATAATACAAATGTAGAAATGGATAATCAGCTAGTCTGTTTTTCAGTCAGGGATTTAGAAGATGAATTAAGGCCGATCGCTATTTATACAATTGTTAATCATATTTGGAATATTGTTAGATCTGAATTAAAGAAAAGAATTTTAGTTATTGATGAAGCTTGGTGGCTGATGCAATATGAAGATAGCGCTAAATTTATTTTCGCATTAGTAAAAAGATGCCGAAAATATTATTTAGGCGTTACGACTATTACTCAAGATGTTAATGACTTTTTAACTTCGCCATATGGGCAGGCGATTGTCAATAATTCATCAATGCAGCTTTTATTAAAGCAGTCACCGGCCGCAATTGAATTAATTCAAAAAACTTTTGTTTTAACCGAGGGAGAGAAATATTTATTATTAGAAGGCAGTGTGGGCGAAGGCATATTTTTCGCTGGTGATAAGCATGCGGCTATTAAGGTAGTAGCTTCATATACCGAAGATCAGCTGATTACTTCTGACCCAAAGCAATTATTAGAAATTGAAGAAGCGAAAAAAGAATTTGCTGAATCAATGGACGGAGAACAAATCGGAAATTCTAGCCAAGAAAGTGAATTGCCGGACGGAGTTGAAAATTTAGATATTTGATAATCACAAATCAACTATTAAAAATCAACGAATTTGCTACAAATAATACAAATATAATTTACTATTTTGTCTCTAATTTTTATCATTATAAAATATGCAAATCTATGAATAACAGAAGGTTACTCGGCATCTTAATAATTATTGTCGCCATTTTAATAATAATTGGAATTGTTTATATTATATTTTTTTATGATTTTACACCCGAGGAATTAACTATAGAGGAGACGCTTAAGGAAGTTTCCACTTTACCCGCTACCGAGCCAGCAGCTTTGCCGATCGTAGAAGTACCAGAAACGAAAGTAACTCCAAAAATAAGCGATGAAGAAATTACTCGCGAGGACTTAAAAAGAATGGCCGCTTCTTTTACCGAGAGGTTCGGCAGTTATTCAAACCATTCAAATTATGGAAATATTTTAGACTTGAAAATTTTTATGAGTAATAATATGAAAGCTTGGGCAGATAATTATATAGATACTACTAGGCAGGAGTTAAAATTTACTGATATATATTATGGCATTACTACCAAGGCTGTTCAAGCTGATATAAATAGCTATTCTGATGATGAAGCGCAGGCGGAAATATTAGTTAAGACGCAAAGGAGAGAAAGCACCGGTAGTATGAGTAATGCGGCTACTTTTTACCAGGACATATTAATTAGGTTTACGAAAGTTGAGGGCGCTTGGAAAGTTGACAGCGCTTTTTGGCAGGATAAATAATATTATATTTAGCTAGTTAAAAAAATTATTAAATAATAAGTTAAATATAAAAGCCTGCTATTAAGCAGGTATTTGATTAATAATATAAAAGCAGATATTAAATTATAGTATGTTTAAAAAGGAAAATTTTCCTGTAAAATTATTTATTATTGCTTCCTTGTTAAGTTTTATAATATTAGGAATGCTTTTTGTTTTGTTAAATATAAACTTTAAATACCCTAGACTAGTAAATAATAATTTAAGCGAAGATAAATATTATTTTAAACAAAATTTTAACGAGAGCGATCCGTTAATTACTAAAGTGCCGAGTTTAGATAATATTTTAAGCGGCCCAATTCTTAGCAATTTAGATCCTGGCTTAGGTCCTGAAGAGGCAAAAGTTGCGGTAATTATTTTTTCTGATTTTAAATGTGATTATTGCTTAAAGCAAGAGCAAGCGCTTAAAACAATTATTAGTAAATACGGAGAGCAGATTCGTTTATTTTGGAAAGATTATCCGGAAACTGATAGAAATTCAGAGTCATTCCAGGCCGCCGTAGCTGCTCGTTGCGCTTTTGTGCAAGGAAAATTTTGGCCTTATCATGATTTACTTTTTGCTAGTAAGCAAAACTATAATAAAGATTTTTTTATAAAATTAGCTAAAGAAATTGGTTTAAGCTTAAATAATTTTACCATCTGCCTAGATGATGCAGAAACCTATCAACAGATTGAAAATAATATTTTAGAAGCTCAAGCCTTAAATATAAACGGAGTGCCTTTTATTTATGTTAATGATCAGGAAATAATGGGGGAGATAAGCTTAACGGAGCTAGATAAAATAATTAAGGCTGAACTTGAAAAATTACCATAATTATTATAGTTTATAAAGACAGGGTTCATTAAGGTTTCTGTGGAGCTATAAATATGTCTAAAATATCAAATATTTACGTTTGCGCAAGTTGCGACGCCCAATTCTCAAAGTGGAGTGGGCGTTGTTTAGATTGTGGAGCTTGGGGGACTTTGCAGAGGCAGACGGTTGATGAAAAGGATATAATTAAAAATTTAGCCGCTGAAATAAGCCCGGCCGAAGTAATTGATTTAGAAAAAATAGAAAGTAAGGGCCTTAACCGGTTAAAGACAAACATTTTAGAAATTGATCGCGTTTTTGGCGGTGGTTTAGTGCCTGGCTCCTTAATTTTACTTTCAGGCGAGCCAGGGATCGGTAAATCAACTATTGTGGCTCAAATCGCCCAAGCAGTCGGGCAAACAGCCAAAAGTGAATTGGAAAAAATAATTTATGTTAGCGGGGAAGAATCAGCCGGACAAATTAAATCTCGCTTAACCCGTTTAAGCTGCGACCTTTCAGTAATTAATTTTATTGGCGAAGTAAATGTTGAAAAAATTTTATCAGCCATTATTAAAGTTAAGCCGAGATTAGTAATTATTGATTCAATCCAGACTGTGTATTCATCTTTAGTTCCTTCTGAGGCTGGCAGCCTAAATCAAATTAGGGCGAGCGCAGTAAAATTTTTAGAACTGGCAAAAGAACATAATATTACTGTAATATTAATCGGCCATATTACTAAAGACGGCCAAATAGCCGGCCCTAAAGCCCTGGAGCATATTGTTGACACGGTAATTTATTTAGAAAGCGAAACTACCCATAATTATCGAATTTTACGGGCGACAAAAAATAGATTTGGCTCAATTAATGAGATCGGAGTTTTTGAAATGTCTGGCGCTGGTTTTAAGGAAATATCAAACCCAGGAGCGGTTTTTCTTGAAGCAAATAAACAAGCGATTACTGGTTCGGTTATCAGCTCGGTTATTGAAGGCACTCGGCCATTTTTAGTTGAAATTCAGGCTTTAGTTACGAAAACTGTGTTCGGTTATCCGCAGAGAAAGTCTTCCGGATTTGATTTAAACCGCCTGCAGGTAATAGCCGCAGTTTTAACTAAGCGAGCGCAAATAAATTTAATTAATCAAGACGTTATTTTAAATATTGTCGGAGGCTTAAAAGCCAGCGATCCGGCTTTAGATTTAGCAGTCTGCACGGCGATTGCTTCTTCGCTATTAAATCAGGTAGTAGATAGAAAAATGATAATTTTAGGTGAAGTAGGTTTAGGCGGTGAGGTGCGCAAAGTTAATAAGCTTGAACAAAGATTAGCCGAAGCAGAAAAACTAGGTTTTGCAAAAGCAATAATTCCAGACGAAGAGGTTAAAGTAAATAACCTTAGTTTAATTAAAATAAAAAATTTAAGCGAGTTAGTTACAACAATAACTAGAAAATAAAATGAAAATTTTACCTAAGTCATTTTATGATCGTCCAACTTTAAAAGTCGCCCAAGATCTCTTGGGCTCTTTTTTGTATGCGAAAAGCGCAACCTCGCTACGCCGTTGCTCCGCTCGGGTATGCGAATGCGCTCATGCGAATAATAATGAAGCGACTAAAGTAATAAAATACAAAATTGTGGAAACGGAAGCTTATGTGGGGCCAAATGATTTAGCTAGCCATGCAAGCCGGGGAAGAACAAAAAGAAATGAAGTAATGTTTGGAGAACCGGGAATAATTTATGTATATTTTACATATGGCATGCATTATATGCTGAATATTGTAACTGAGAAAAAAGGTTATCCCGCCGCGGTGCTAATTAGAGCCGTGGAACAATCCTGTTCTGCTCCTCCTCTTCGTAAGACGAGAGATACGAATGGACCGGCAAAATTAACTAAAACGTTAGGGATAGATAAAAAATTCAATGGTAAGCCAATTTATACTAAAAAATATGGTCTTTGGATTGAAGACCGAAAAGAAATATTAAAATCTAGCCAAGTTGTTAAAGCAAAACGGATAGGAATTGATTATGCTGGAAATTATAAAGAGAAGCTATGGCGTTTTTATATTAAGGGGAATAATTTTGTATCTAGGAAATAAATAAAAAACCCAATAAATTGGGTTAATGAGTCGCCATTCATGGCTTAGCGGGTTTGTGTAAGCCTAACCGCCTAGGCAAACACAGCCTAGGCATAAATGCCTAAGCTGTTGGACAAAACCCAATAAATTGGGTTTCAATAATAAACCAAGAAATTCATGGCTTGGCGGGGAGTGGAATTAATTTGGATATTTTAAAAGCCTAGGCATAAATGCCAGGGCTGTAAAAAATAAAAACCCAATAAATTGGGTTATTAATTATTTTTGTATGCCGCAATCATATTATAGATTGTATTATCATTTAATTTGGAGTACTAAGAGGAGATTGCCAATAATAGATAATATAACAGAGCCATGGTTGAAAAACTATATTCCAAAGAAAATTAAAAAAGTTGGTAAACTATTTACTTTAAATATGGTTGAGGACCATATTCATTTGTTGGTTAGCTTTCCGCCAACTATTAGCATTGCGGAATTTGTTCACAAAATAAAAG
>JBDRCJ010000106.1:0-3450 GCA_043821805.1 Patescibacteria group bacterium | reverse complement strand
ACCGGAAAAATAACTAACGCTTATGTTGTTAATACTGAAGCTATGATGGAAAAAGATTTAATCGTTATTTCCGAAAAAGGCCAGGTAATTAGATTACCCTTTAAATCAGTGAACCAAACCGGCCGGGATACCCAAGGAGTGAGGATTATGCGCTTTAAAGAACCTAGCGATAAAGTCGCTTGTGTAACGTGGGTGTAGGGCGAATGCTGAATTATGAATTAAGAATGAAGAATACGGAGTTAGTAATTAGGAAATAATAGTGGAATTTTTGGGAACTTTGAGATTCTTGGGGTTGTTAAAATGCTCTTTGTTCCCTGTTCTGTGTTCCATGTTAAGTGAAATAAATTATGAATAAAGTTAATCCAGAAATTTTTAAAGCTTATGATATTAGAGGTGTGTATAATATTGATTTTGATGATGAATTTGCTTATCAGCTTGGTTTAGCTTTCAGTCAGTTAAGAAGAGAAGAAGAAGCTGGAAAAGATAAATTAAAAATTGTTGTCGGTTTTGACATGAGATTATCCTCGCCAAAGCTGAAAGAAAATTTGATTAATGGACTTTTGGACGGTGGAGTTGATGTAATTGACATCGGCTTATCTTCTACTCCGACATTATATTTTGCTGTTGCCCAATTTAATTATAACGGCGGAATTAATATTACTGCCTCCCACAACCCCAAAGAATATAATGGGTTTAAGTTGACTCGAGCTAAAGCCATGTCGCTTAGTAATAATACTGGTATATTTAAGCTAAGAGAGATGATAATTAACGGTCAAATTGAAAAGGCAGAGGCAAAAGGAGAGCTAGTAAAGAGAGATGATATTTTAGTAAAGCAAGTTGAGCATGATTTAAAATTTGTAAATACTAATAAATTAAGACATTTTAAAATAGTAATTGACCCGGCTAATGCTATGGGTGCGTTATATTTTGATGAATTATTTAAACATTTAGATTGTCAGATTATAAAAATGAACTGGCAGCTTGATGGAACATTTCCGGCCCACGAAGCAGATCCGTTAAAACCGGAAAATATAAAAGAAATTTGCGCCCAGGTGAAAGCGGAAAAAGCGGATTTAGGCATTGCCACTGATGGAGACGGCGACCGGATATTTTTTGTTGATAACGCTGGAGAGGCAATCCAACCTGGCATAATTCGGGCAATTTTATCTAAAATATTTTTAAAAGAAAAGCCATGTGCTAAAATCGCATATGATATTAGGCCGGGAAGAATTACCGAGGAAACGATTAGAGAAAACGGCGGTCAGCCGATTATTACGCCAGTCGGCCATTCTCTAATAAAAGAAATTGCTAGAAAAGAAGGCGCTTATTTTGCCGGCGAGTCTTCCGGACATTTTTTCTTAAACATGAAAGAAGGTATTTATGAAGTGCCGTTAATAGTAACTTTAAAAATTCTTAAGGATTTATCAGACTTAAAGATTACCATGGCCGATTATATTAAGCCATATAAAAAATATTTCCATTCAGGCGAGATAAATAACCGAGTAGATAATAAAGAGAGGGTAATGGAAAAAATTAAAGAAAAATACAAAGATGGGAAAATTAATTTGCTTGATGGCATAACTATAGAGTATCCTGATTTTTGGTTTAATGTCCGGCCGTCAAATACCGAGCCTTTACTCCGATTTGCTTTAGAAGCGCGGACTAAAGAAATAATGGAAGAAAAAAGAGATGAGATTTTAAAATTAATAAAATAGCAGTAGTTACGCGCCAAGATTTTAAAGTTAATTTTAAAGAAAAATAGGCTTTATTTTTTAATAAACTTGATTACACCCAAATCTACAAATTTTCCTGCAAATTTACAAATATTTTTAAGATTATTTGTAGATTTGGGTGTTGATTAACTATCAATAGTAAAAAATTTTTATAAATAACTAAAATTAAATATTGAGTAACTTCTGTAAAGTAATATAATAATATAGAATTTGAACATTGGAAAAACTCTTAAAAAGGAGGTATTAAAATGGAGGAGATAGGAGGAATTTTTCTTGATCCTTTAACAGAAAATTATATTAACAATAAAGAATATGGTATTTTTCTTTTAAATTTATTGCCTTGGAGTAGTTTATTTGTATTTCATAGAATTAAGTTTGAGGAAAAGTTATCAAATGGAATTGTTTTGGTTGGCCAGCAAAAAGATTTAGAGGTATTTTATAAAATTATTTCTGAACACTTAATTAATGTTAACCATAGAAATGGCTTTTGGGGCAGCCCGATTTTATTTGAGGGCAAAATATTTCTTCCTTATAACTATCAGTCTGAATTAGATATTAAAGCAATAGTTGAAATATTAAGTATAAAATTCAGAGATGATCTACTACACGTTTGTCAACTTCCTTTATCGCAATTTTCTTATTTAGCAATAAAATATGCGGGTAAAGTGTTACAGACTTTTATTTTAACCTTAACCCAAAGGCAAAAATGGGTTGAAACAATTTCTTTAGAGAAATTAGAAAAGCTGGGAATAACTATACAGTAAAAAAACGGCGAGGACACTCTAGATCCTCGCCTTTTGTTGTGTTAGACCGACCAAAGGGGTGTAGCTGGCAGGCCTTGGAGATTTGTGTGTTTTATATCTTTTTTTCCTTTTCCAATCTGTTCTTTTTCACATTCACATGCTGTACAGATATGTCTAACCATATTTCCCCAACCAACTGGAGCAATAATTTTTCTCATTTCCCTATTGTGTTTTTTGCATTTCATTATTATTCTCCTTTCTTAATTATTTGTTGATTTTTAATTGATGTGATTCCAAAACCAACCCCGCTTTCATCTGCTAAGGGACAAGCTGGGCACCTAAGGATTATATCTGAACCCCAGCCAGGACCTTTAGCCTCTACCATTATTGCTCCACATTTATTACATTGCAATTTACCCCTCCTTTTTTGAATGAGCGTTAATAAAAATAAAAAAGCCTTCCATCTCTTAGGTATAGCTAAAACTATACTTAAGGGACGGAAAGCTTTTCCGCGGTACCACCCTTTTTCCCCGGTCGCAACCGGGGCACTTTTACTGACTCCTGCCTCCACTAAAGCTTCCTCTTTCGTTTAAAACTGCAGAGGACAAGTCGGCAGGCAAGCCGCCAAATTTTAGAAGAGAGACATCAGTTAGCCTATGTTAACGGCAGGCCAACCCCGTGTTCTCGCTTACGCAAGAACCACCTTATCCGCATAAAAGCAGATAAAAACATGCCCAACCTCCCTCGGCAAGCTCGGGAGACATGCTTATAGGTTTTAGTAGTTTATTAAGAACTATTAAATAGTATATCAGGTTATTCTTTTTTGTCAAACGTTTGTATTAGTCCAGCACATTTTGGACACGTAGCTATTATTAAGTAAATAATCCACAGGGGTCTCTAAATTTAAGCTCCAGTGAAAGCGTTTGGTATTATACCAAATAAGCCAATCTATCAGTTTCTGATTAAACCTGTTT
>JBDRCJ010000105.1:0-2201 GCA_043821805.1 Patescibacteria group bacterium | reverse complement strand
AACTAAATTTGAATTATACAGCAAATGCCTAGCCTTCCTTAATCCGCAGGAAGAGGATTTTGGCATTACGGTTGTTGAGGCTATGGCTTCAGGACGGCCTATTATCGCTTTTAAAAAGGGCGGGGCTACAGAGACTGTAGTAGAAGGAAAAACAGGAATTTTCTTTAATAATCAGGCTCCGGAAGATATTATAGAAGCTGTTAAAAATTACTATAATCATCACTGGAATTCAAAAGAAATTCGAGAACATGCCGAGAAGTTTTCATTAGAGAAATTTAATAGAGAAATTAAAGCATTTATAGATATTGAGTGGCATAAATTTAAAGAAACTTTATGATAAAAATTATTAAAACAGCCGGCATGCTTGTTTATAATGAAAATAAAGTTTTATTAGTGAAACATAAAGAGGGAGCCAAACATCAAACCGGGGTGTATGGCTTACCGGCCGGGAGCGTAGAAAAAGGTGAAAATAAAATAGATACGGCTATTCGCGAACTTAAAGAAGAAACAGGCCTACTAGCTGATAAAAATAAAGTAATTAAAATTCCTAAATTTTATATAGGTTTTATTAGAAGAAAAGACGGTTTAGGATATTTCCGTTTAAAATTTTTTTATGTAAAGCATATTCCGGAGAAATAAAAGAAGGCGAGGAAAATATTCCAGAATGGGTAAATATTGACAATCTAGAAAATGGACAAGCCTTTACAAAATTTCCGGGAACTAATGGGTCCAACAGCTCTATTATTTCAGGTCTTCAACCAGACACGGAATATTGTTTTGAAGCAACCACGGTTATTGTTCAAGGAGGAGTAAAATACGAATTAGAAAAATCAAATACGTCTTGCGCTACCACGTTTTCAGATGAGCCCATTGATACAACCCCCAATATCAGCGATGATATGCTTTCGCCGTCAAACGGGGCCGAGATCTCAACCAATTCAGCTACCCTTAGCTGGCCGGCCACCGGCGGAAACGGCACTCTTCTATATACCGTTTATTTTGCTGAATCAGACATCCTAAACCACCCGCCATTATTAGAAAACACCACCCAGACAAGCTATACAGTAACAGGCCTAAGCTATAACATGTCAATATTACTTTGATAATTTGTCATTATGTTTAAAAAACGATAAAATAAGAATACAACGTAATCATAAAATATATGAAAAAACCATCCTTAGTCCCATCAAAATTATCCCGATACCCTTTTGCAGCCATTCTTTGTACGTTCCTGGCTCTTCTTAGTTTTAGCACCGTTCCTTGGAGTGTCGGGATTTTATTATTGTTCTCTATCGCAACGGCATTCGGGGTGCTGTTCTGTTATAGGTCGATAAGAATGAAAAAGGTTTCCGACCGAATTGTCGGTATCATTTGCTTATTAGTCATCGGTAGTCTTGTGGTGCTTTTCCTTTCTTTATAAGGTTTTGGGTAAAACCCTTTTTAAAGGAAAAGCGCCCTTTTTTCTACCCTTTAAATTTACACAATTAATTGTACACTACCCTCCTCCCAGAGCTTGCGCACATCGTCGCGTTTACCAGGCAGGGTTTTTACCTTGATAAAGAGTGCTGCTTTAGACATATCCCGATCCTTCTTTTTTGGGTCTGAGCAACATGGCCTTGTTATTTGGCCTTTTGAATTAGTAAAAGGTCTGAAGCTTCAGCATATTCAAATGTTGAAGGGTAAAAGCTTGGTTACTATTATCTCAATAATGTATAAAGTCAAAAGTATTCCAAATGCTATAACGGCTTTTTTAATTTTCTTCTTAGTTTCTTTTAGCTTTTTATTATCATTTTTATTTTTTTTTCTAACAAGAATTCCATCAAGTATTAAGTAGGCAGGGAAAACAATCATTAATCCAAGAGTTAGATATTTAATGATAAATGGTATTATTAACTTTGCATCTGGAGGTTCACAAAACAACGCGTTTCCGCAAATTTGGCTTTCTGATAATTCTAGTATAGTTTGTGCATGGGCGTGTGATAGGCTTAAGGTTAATAAAATAAAAAATAAAAAAATCAGTTTCAGTTTAAATCGATACATAGGTTTTAAACTAATTATTAATTTAAGACCGTAGAAGAATACCTTATCCCTAAGGTATAAATCACATTAATAATTGAACATTTTAAAGTTATCCTCATTACAAACAGAGGTTTTTGTGCTAAAATTAAAGTATACTTACTAATATTTAACCACAAAAATCT
>JBDRCJ010000104.1:0-9610 GCA_043821805.1 Patescibacteria group bacterium | reverse complement strand
ACCTAATTTACTTCTTACTTTTTACTTTATTTCTAATTTCCCAATTTCCAATTTTCTAAATCTGCATTCGTAAATCGACATTCGTCAATCGTAAATCGTAAATCACAGCCCCGCTTCCTTCCTCAGTACTTCCGCCTTATCTGTTTTTTCCCAGGTAAAATCTTTATCATGGCGGCCAAAATGTCCGTAAGCCGCAGTTTTTCTATATATCGGCCTTTTTAAATCTAAATGATTAATAATCGCTTTTGGCCTAAAATCAAAATGCTTTTTAACTAAGTCAATAATTTTATCTTCTGGAATTTTATTAGTATCAAAGGTTGTAACATAAATTCCAACCGGTTCAGCTACGCCAATAGCATAGGCTACCTGTAACTGGCATTTATCAGCTAAGCCGGCTGCTACAATATTTTTTGCTACATACCGGGCCATATAGGCCCCACTTCTATCAACTTTAGTTACGCATTTTCCAGAAAAACATCCTCCCCCGTGAGCGCCTACTCCGCCATAAGTATCAACGATAATTTTTCTTCCAGTCAACCCAGCATCAGCCGGTGGCCCGCCGATAATAAATCTACCCGTAGAATTAATAAATACTTTAGTTTTATCATCAAGTAAATCGCCTAATACGGGAACAATTACTTTTTCTTTAATATCAGCTCTTAATTTTTTAGTATCTACTTTATCACTGTGATGAGCGGCAATCACTACGGTTTCCACGCGCTTAGCTTTTCCATTATCATATTCAACCGTAACTTGGCTCTTGCCGTCTGGCCTAAGATATGGCAAAATTTCTTTTTTTCTTACTTCGGCTAACTTTTTTGTTAATTTGTGAGCTAAAATAATTGGCAGAGGCATTAATTCTGGAGTCTCGTTTGTAGCAAAGCCCCACATTAAGCCTTGGTCACCGGCTCCCTGCTCTTTGTCATCGCCAGCGCCTTCATCAACGCCCTGGGCAATATCTTTACTTTGTTCATGCAGAGTTACAATTACCCCAACGTCATCACAGCAAAATCCATATTCCTGCTTATCATAACCAATATCTTTTAATACTTTCCTGACCACTTCTTCAATATTAACATAAGCCTTTGTCCTGGCTTCGCCCCCGACTAAAACTAAGCCGGTAGTGCAAAAACATTCAATACCGGCATGACTGTCCGGATCCTGTTTTAGCATTTCGTCATAAATTCCATCGCTAATCTGGTCGCAAATTTTATCCGGATGGCCTTCGGTCACAGATTCAGAAGTGACCAATCTTGTATTTGGTTTTGTCATAGCTTCTCTAATAACATTTCAAATTGCTAGCAGATTTTACGCTTTGCCGTTCTACCCGCTGCCTCCTTAAAAAAATTAGTCGAGCGGGAGGAAAAACCACTTAATTAGCTTTCCCCAGAACCCTAAAATAATATAAGAGTTCAAAACAACAAAAAGTAAAATGCCACAAATTTAAAATGCGATTTTTATTTATTTATTAGTTTATTAATTTATTTTTTGTACAAATCACGATTATTTCTAACTCTTTTAATTGTTTTATTAATTTCTAAAGGCAACTCATCTAAAATTTCTTTTATTTCTTTATACTCATTTTCGGTAATTAATTTTCTTTCATTAGCTTTACCAAACCAATCGCAAAATTCAAATAACGATCTCCTGCAATAATAATAAAATTTAATAGTATCATTATAAAAATATGCGCCATAGGCTTCAGAAAAATTAGCAGAAATAGAATCTGTCGCCTCTACCCATTGCTTGCCGATAGTGCTTTTAGTAAACCAATCCCATCTTTGAACAATTTTCCAGACAATTTTAGATAATTTCCTAGCCAACAGATAGGCTGGCAGTTTCCCCAAATTTTCAATTGATGCATAAGGCTAAATATCTTTTTTATCTGTCACAATAAATTTAATAAAAAAATAAATTAATAAACTTTACGTCCCGATTTCCCAAGAATCTAAATATTTTTTCTGTTCAGGCGTCAACTTATCAATCTTAATTCCCATTGACTCTAATTTTAAACTAGCTACTTCTTTTTCAATCGTCTCCGGTACATAATATACTTTATTTTTAAGCTTTTTATAATTTTTTATTACATATTCACTCGCCAACGCCTGAGTAGAAAAACTCATATCCATTACCGACGCCGGATGCCCTTCGGCCGCTGCGAGATTTATCAGTCTTCCTTCACCTAATATATATATTCTTTTATTATTAAAAGTGTATTCATCAACAAAATTTCTTACATTTTTTTTAACTTTACTAGCCAATTTCTTTAAAGCCGGTATATTAATTTCTACGTCAAAATGCCCTGAATTGCAAATCATTGCGCCGCTTTTCATAGCTAAAAAATGCTCTTTATTAATAACATTTACATCGCCAGTTAAAGTGCAAAACAGGTCGCCAATTTTAGCCGCTTCATTCATTGTCATAACCTGAAAGCCGTCCATGGTCGCTTCAATCGCTTTAATTTCATCAACTTCAGTAACAATTACTTTAGCGCCCATGCCCCGTGCTCGATTAGCGAAGCCTCGTCCGCACCAACCGTAACCGGCAACAACTACGTTTTTACCGGCTAATAAAATATCAGTCGCTCGAATAATGCCGTCAATTGTTGACTGGCCCGTGCCGTAGCGGTTATCAAATAAATTTTTAGTTTTCGCGTCATTTACCGCGACAATCGGCACTTTTAATTTTTTGTCCCGCTCTAAAGCTCTTAGCCTTATTACCCCGGTTGTAGTTTCTTCCATACTTCCGAAAATATTTTTTGCCCAAGATTTATATTCGGTATGCAGAAGAGATAAAAGGTCAGCTCCATCATCCATAGTGATAACTGGTTGATGATTTAAAGTCGCTTTAAGATGTTTATAATAGGTTTTTTTATCTTCACCACATATTGCAAATACGGGAATGCTATAATCCTTAACTAAAGATGCGGCAACGTCGTCCTGAGTTGATAAGGGATTAGAAGCGCAAAGTAAAATATCAGCTCCGCCAGCTTTAAGCGTACGCATTAAATTAGCGGTCTCGGCTGTCACATGAAGACAAGCCGACATTTTTTTATTTTTAAACGGCTTTGTTTTAGCGAATTTTTCACGAATATTTCTTAAAACCGGCATATCTCTCTCCGCCCATTCAATCCGCTTCTTGCCTTCGGGTGCTAGTTTTAAATTCTTAATGTCATGGATCATAAGTTATTATAAAATTTTAAAAAATTCTTATTAATCTTATTAATCTTTGCCTATTGTATACTAATCAACGCTAATTAACACTAACGAACACTAATTACGAGCAAAAATTTATATGATTTATATGATTATATATTATAATTTTCTCGATATCTTTTCATAAGTCCTGACCAATTAAACCTGTGCGTTTGCGTTCCGTATTTCTCAACCGTATAAACCGCTACTAAACTAGCCAGCCTCCCAGTTTTTTCTAATGGCCAATGAGAAATTAAGCCTTTTATTAATCCCGCTCGATAAGCGTCGCCAGCGCCGGTTGGATCAGAAGTATTTTTCGCTTTAGCAGATGGAATTTTAAATAGCTTGTCATTACTAAATATTTGCGAGCCTTTTGCGCCTTTAGTAGTTATTAATATTTCAGTCATTTTTCTAAGTTTTGCTTCTGTAATTTTTAATTTATTAATAATCAATTCAATCTCATAGTCATTACCAATTAAAACTTTTGAGCCATTTATCGCTAGCCTTAATTCGTTTTTTGTTAAACTGGTTATTTGCTGTCCAGGATCCAAAATATAAGGAATATTTAACTTTTTATATATCTTAGAATAAACAACCATTCTTTCTTTAAATTCCGGCGAAATAATCGCTAATTTAACATTATTTATCTTAGCGGCAATTTGGCAATATTTAGTATCTATTGGCCCGGGGTAAAATCCAGTAATTTGATTATCTGCCTGATCAGTAATTATATAAGCGCTGGCAGTCTGCTCGCCTTTTATCTTTTTTACTTTAGAAACATCTACTCTATTTTTTTTACACCATTTTTCGTATTTTGTAAAATCTTCTCCGCCAACACCTAAAACTACTGGGCGTTCACCCAGCAGTGCTAAGTTATAAGCGATATTGCCGGCCGTGCCTCCGAAACTCTCCTTTAAGCCGTTAATCGCGAAACTAACATTTAATATATGAATTTTATCTGGCAGAATATGGTCCTTAAAATAGCCTGGGAAATTCATTATCCGATCGTATACTAGGGAGCCAGATACTACGATATTTCCTTTTTTATTTTTATTCATGATTTATTTATTTTGCTAAGTACATTAGGGCTTAGGGCATAGGGCGCGGGTATATTAAAAATAGAATTTAAAAAATTATAGTAAATCACCTATGCCCTAAGTACCTATGCCCTAATGAACTATTTTGTCAATAATACCTATTTAATAATTATTTACTTTTTAATACTACTCACCTTTTTCTTCTCATCCATTTTTTTTAAATAAGAAATATAACCGTTTATGCCCTTAATTAATTCCGTATATTTCTCATCAACAAAATTTGCAATTTTTTCACTAACAAAGCCCTTTTTAAAAGCTTTCTTTATACCTGCCTTAGTCTCGCCAGCCTCGCCGCGAGCAATATACATTCTATTTATTTTGTCTTTATATGAATATCGATTATAACTCTCTGAAATATTATCTGTAGTAGATGACGATGACCTTCTTAATTGGTCTACGCTTCTGTACTTTTCATCTTTGGGAAATTTCTCCGTAACTCTATGGATAAATACTTCTAATCTTTCTGCTAATTTATATATCTCTAAATTTTCTAATCCCCCCTTCGATTTATCCATATTTTTATTTTTATTAATCTCCCCACGCCCTAAGTACCTAAGCCCTAATGCACGATTCCGGCAGCACAGTCTTATTTTATCGCATAACTCTTAAATCTCACTTGCCAAATCTTCCGTGCCCTAATGCACTTCTTGAATAGTACAACCTTATTTTATCTTAAAAACTTTTCAATCCCACTTACCAAATCTACCTAGTCCCTAAGTACCTAAGCCCTAATGCACTCAACAAGAGGTAATTACATAGCACATAATCTTAGTTTATTATTTCCTTTGAATACTTCTCCACATGCCCTAATGTACTATCCATAAAAAATAAATAATAATTATCACTATAGCTTTCTATTCCCTCCTCCGCTCTGATACCTCGCGATCTCTTCTTCAATTGCTTTTCGCTCTAAAGAACCGGGAGGGTACTGAGTAACAATTTTTTGCAGTTCACCTAAATTACTTTCCTTTTTTATTTGTTGATCTTTATTAACGATAGCAATATCCTTCTTTTTTTGCCTTTCCCCTTTTAATTCTATAAACCTACCTTCATGTAACCAATAATTTTTTTCGTCGATATCAGTTATAACGATGTCATCTTCATTACCTTCAATTGTCAATGAGGATCTTTTTATATATTCATATATATTATAAAGTTCTTTTAACTCTAGCTTTTCTAAATCACTTAAACTGATAAAGTTAGGATTAGAAATATAAAATTTATTTTGTACTAAATTATTTATAAAGCCTGCACCTAATTCTTTATTATATAGTTTTAACCAAGCAGATATAGTTGGCTTAATATTTGTCTGGTTATCAATAATCGATTTTTTTGTAATTTCTTCTTCATTATTTAGGATAACTTTTTTAATTTTTTCTTTTAACTCATCTCTTTTATTAATCGGGATTAAAGAAATTCTCATCTTTAATGTTTCAACTAAATCAATATAAGCCATTTTAATACCAACAGATAAATATTTACTAAAAATATCTAAAATTTCTTCTTCATTTAAAGAATTAAATAAAATAAACTTCAATTTTGCTATAAGTATCTGTATAAAATTTAACGCATCAGTATTCCTAATGCTATTTTCGTTTTTTAATAAAAATTTTTCTAAATCTTTTAAAAAATAATACGCCCCCTTCTTATCATTAAAAAATTCAATTTTATTTATTTTTTCTTCTAATTCATCTATAAAAACAGGCGCGTTTAAATTTTCGATAGTTAAATTATCCATATATATTATCTAATAATCAAAATTAATCACTTCTCTCTTCCTCTTCCTTATTTTCACTGCTGGGAAATGGTTGCCCCAAATGATCTACTAGAATAGATTTTCCATCATTTTTTTTATTTATATCTGTATTTTTATCCGACATTTTTTTCTTTCCATATTTTCCATAATTTGCTTTAAAAGCATCAAGAACTTTTTTAAGATTTTCTGCTTTGCCAGTCTCTCCGCTAGCATTAAACATATTAATTTTCTCTTCAATATCAGCTTCTAAATTTATTACAGTTTCTCCATATCTTATTTGATAATTACCATTTTTAATTTCTCGCATTCTACCTTCGTTTGATGCAATATGCAATAATTGCTCTAAGCCTATTCTACTTAAATTAGTAGTTCCGTCAGCGTGCCTATCAACTAATGAATCAAAGTGCGTTGTTCGGGCATGATTTTGCGCATATCTTTCCTTGTCCTTTATTAATGCAGTCTCAAGTTGTTCATCATCATTAGCTAAGCGATTTCTGCCTTGAGTTACATCAAATCTATGAAATCCCATTAATTTATAATTTCCTGCTGCTTCAGCTCGCCTGCTTACTTCTGCAGCCACATCACCGGCAGCATCGCCAAACTCCTTAAAAAGTTTATTAATATTTTTAAAATTCATATCTTCGCCTCTAGCGTCAAAAAGAGAATTAATACCATTAATGTCCGCTAAATGCATAAGGTATGCTCTTTTTTTATCTATTCTGCCTTCAGTTTGAAAATTGTGGACTAACCCCTCTTCGTTTAAATCCTCTTTTTTAATATTACTATGTTCTTCATTAGCTTTTTGCTGCTCCTCTAAACGAGCATATTTTTGGATTGGAAGCTTGCCTAAAGTTGCAGTTTTAGTCGCTAATTTTCTATTATCTCTTTTAAATCCTACAATTTCCGTTTCTCTTGATTTTATTCTGCCCTTAATTATTTTTAGTTCGTTTTCATTATTAGTTTTTTCCATTGTTTCCTTATCTGTTGTTATCTCTTTCTGTATCTCTACTATTTTTGCTTCATTATCTATTATTTTCTTTTCATTTCTTTTTCTCATTACTTGTGAAATAATTGGTACACCGACCGAAGCGCTTAAAGTTCTATTAAATTGATCTTGCCAAGCTCCTGCTTTTGTACCTTCATATTCTCGCATTTTAACTGCTTGATTTCTTTTCCAGCCTTCAGCAATCATTCTATAATTTAAAGATTTAGCTTGATATTTTTCACCAACATAACCCCTGGTTGCCCATGATACGCCTTTTGCCAAAGATTTCTGTCCTTTTATCTGTAAATTATCTGCCATTCTGCCTGCTTTAAACAAACTAAATTTACCTATCGCCAACGGCACTGCACCCGTTTTCTTCGCCCAGCCTAGCCCGCGTGAAGCTAAGCTTCCGGCTATTCCTCCTACTTGTTGGGTAACGATTAAGCCGCCTACTAATAAACCAATAGTTATTATGAATTTCTGGAAATTTGCTTCGCAAAATAGATCTTGCAGACCAGCGCAAATATCTGTTTTATTATCATAAAATGTACCTAACATACTTGAGGATTTTTCAGCCGTAGTTAAAGCTAGCCAAATAAAAAACGCTAAAACTGGGCCGACAATAACATTTTTAGAAAATTCACTCCACCACTGGCTGGCGTATTTTTGTCCTTGGGGAAATGCCGAGGCTAAAAAAGCGATCGGAGATAAGATAGTATAAACCCAGAGCATTATTATTCTCATTATTAATATTGCTAATAATACTAATACAACAATAGTCGTAATAATAATAGCGATCATGCCGAGAATAATAGAAATTGCTATTGACCAATCGGTAACGTCGGCTTTTACTTTAGTTGCAATATTAAGTGTCCTGTCCACTTGGAAAAGACTAATTAAATTCGCAGGAGCATACTGGCCGAAACCATTCACAAACGTAAGCATAATTACCTGGGAAAAATCAATTATTAAGCCGCAAATAGTCCGAGAAAAATTAATTAAAACCGCCATGATTATTAGTTTCGGTAAAGTCTTTTTCCATTGGTAGCTTTCAACCCTTAGAATCGTCGCAAAGGCAATCAGAAGCAGTATCAAGATAAAAAACATATTGCAGATATCACGCACAATTTTCCAGCCGATTTCTACTGCCGGCACATTAATAATATTACTAAAACCAGCAACATTAACTAATACTTTTATTAATAAAGTTAATAAATACCCGAAAACAGCAACTACTATTGAAGCAATCCAACTCAACACTGATGCTACTGCATAACCTACACCCGTTGAAAGCCCACCTCCTAAAGTAGACCAAAATGAACTTTGAGTATCAGCAGCAAATGCAAAATTGGCAAATGCAAAACAAACTAGTATTACAAAAAAGATTGCTAATGCCTTTTTATTAATAATTTTACCTAAAACTTTTTTCATTAATTAAAATTTTATATTATATTTTTAAAATAATGCTTTAAAAAAATTATAAATTGCTTCAATCCCATAATTCCAAATACCACCTATCGGATTCAAATAAATATCAACTAAAATATTAATAACAGATATAATACCCATAATTAAAAATAACGCTAAGGCATCTAAAAAAACTAAAGCGATAATTTCAGCTATTCCAAATGCCGTACCAGCAATATTCTTTGCACTATGCGGAGCAACAATCTTCGGCATCCATTCTTCGCCTAATTTACAAAATAAGTTAGGAAAAATCCAGCGCAGAAAAACATGCGTATTTATATAGATTAATGTTAAGCCTAAAGTAGGGGCTAAATATAACCAGGCCTGTTTTAAGGCATAGCTCGTCCCCATCCTTACCGGAGCAGTAATCATTTCAGTTGCTCCAGTTTTTTCTTTTTTCTCTTTCTCAATCCTGGCTGCAGCTGCTTGCTGTCTTAAAGATAATTCCTCTTCTTCTGGGTTTATTCCAGCCTCTTCTGAAATTTGATTCCCTCGTTTTTCTTGTCTTAAGGCACTACCCATTGCCCACTGCTCTTCCGGACTTAATGTATTCGCTGTGTTTGCTTTAGCATCTTCCATAAACGAAATTAATAATTAAAAATGTTAAATGTTAAATTTAAAAATTTATGTTTTAAAACCAATTTCTTCCTTTTTATCTTTTTTTACTTCGGCTTTTATTAGATAATCTAAAACCTCAAATATTTTCCCAATCTTCTTGTCATACTTTTTTTCTATTTCAGCAATTTTTCTGGCAAGTCCCTCGTAAGAAGAAATAAATTTTCTTATATTTACGTTATTGCCTTCGGCAAGCCCCACTACAAATGGGGCACATGCGAATTTCGCCTTGCTCGGTAAAAGCATAAGGAAGATATTTAATATTTTTACCTCTTTTTATTTTTGATGTCACAATTTGTGATCTTAAATTTTGCGAATTTTTGCTCTTTTCTTTGTTCAAGATCACAATTTGTGATCTTAAAGAATCAGTTATTATGCTTTCTCTTATCAAATTTTCAGCTTCTAATAATGTTAATTGAAACATAAAATCCTTAGGAAATCTCTCAATATTTCTTTTAACTGCCTGGTTTAAAGCTCGCGTTTCTACGCTATATAA
>JBDRCJ010000103.1:0-2206 GCA_043821805.1 Patescibacteria group bacterium | reverse complement strand
GGCTTTTTGCATGGGCTTAATCCATGTATTCTTTCATGATATTCAATATTTGATATTTTTAGCATAACACGCCTCCTTGGAAAATATTTATAATGTACTATTTATAGTTTTAGTTTATTCTATATTATTTGTCAATTATTTTGTATATTTATGAAAAAAATAAAAATTGCTTTATTAGCTGGCGGAATTTCTGGTGAACGAGAAGTATCGATTAAAACCGGCGAACAAATAGTCAAAGCTTTAGATAAAAATAAATATTTTGTTTATCAATATGACCCAAAAACTGATTTAAAACAGTTTTTTTTAGATGCTTATGCTAAAAAATTTGATCTAGTAATTCCGGCATTGCATGGCCCTTTTGGCGAAGATGGTAAGCTGCAGGGGATGCTTGATATGTTAAATATCCCATACTTATTTTCAGGGACTTTGGCCAGTGCTTTAGCTATGAATAAAGAAAAAACAAAAATTATTGCTAAAGAAGTTGGATTAAAAATAATACCTGATATTGATATAAATAGGGGAGAGCGGTTTGATTATCAACAAATAAGAAGAAAGCTAGGCTTTCCGATTGTTATTAAACCCGCAGAGCTAGGCTCTTCAGTCGGAATGTCAATTGCGAAAACTCTAAAAGAATTAAAAGCAGGCTTTAATAAAGCTTTTCGCCACGATAAAAAAATAATGCTTGAAAAATACATTAAAGGAAGAGAACTAACGGTCGGTATTATGGGTAACGAACAAAAAACAAAAGCTTTACCAGTAATTGAAATTATCCCTAAGGTAGCGAGCTGGTTTGATTACCGGGCGAAATATGAGGTTGGCGGAAGTGAAGAAATATGCCCAGCCAGAATTCCTAGTAGAATAAAGTTAAAAATACAGCTAGATGCATTAAAAATTTTTAAAGCAATAGGTTGCCGTGATTTAGCTCGGGCCGATTTTATCTGGCAGGGGAGTAATATCTATTTTTTAGAGATAAATACTATCCCTGGCATGACCGCTACTAGCCTAGTGCCGCAAGCCGCGAAAGCAGTGGGTTTAAATTTTACTAAATTTTTAGATAAATTAATTTCTAATTCTTTAAAAAATATTAATAAATAAAATAGGGGATTAAGTAACAATAAATTTTTATTTTAAATATGCATATTAATAAAGTAAGGAAAAAATATTCTTTTGGTTCAAAAGTTTATTATAAACCTTTTTTAAAAAGAAAAAAATCCTCAACTAGTTTTTCTAAAAATAAGCATAAAAATCCTTTTTTTCAAAATAAAAGAAGGAGCAATTTTTCACAATTTCTAACCTTAAAGATAAAATTAATTATTATTAGTGTATTTATTGTTTCAGGCGGTTGTATTTATTTTTTTTGCTTTACTAATTTTTTTATTATTAAACAAATTGAAATTACCGGCTTAACAAAACTAACTTCCGCAGAGATTGAGGAAATAGCTTGGCAACAAACAAATGGAAGGCGATTTATAATCGGCTCCCAAAAAAATATTTTTTTGTTTAATGAAACAAAATTGATAAACACTTTAAACAGCAGCTATGGTTTTGATCAAATCATAATAACAAAAAAAATTCCAAATTTAATTAAACTTGAATTGAAAGAAAAGTCTTACGCCTTTATCTGGCACGAAAATGAAAAATATTATTACACTGATATAAACGGCAGTGTAATTAATGAAGTAAGCCCCTTAGAAATTACGGGGAAAAAATATCCACTTATCTATAACGAAACTAATAACCAAATAATTAATAATAAAATCGGAGTTGATATTAGGTATGTAGATTACGTATTAAAATTATTTAATGAATTTAAGTCTAGCAATGAAATAATAATTGAACGGTTTATTATTGACCAAGAACTGAATACAATAAAAATGGTAATTATTTCTGGCCCGCAAGTTTATTTTAATATTGAAGAAGATTTAACTAAGCAAATCAATAAGCTTCTAGTCGTAAAAAAAGAGAAACTTAAAGACGACTTTAATAAAAAAAGTTATATTGATTTAAGATTTGGAGATAGGGTATATTATCGCTAATATTAGCCTAAATTATAGGTATTTATCTAACATTAGCTAAATTATTAATGCTAAATAGGACAGTATGCTTTAAAATATAAGTAATATAATCAACTGTAAAATCGTTAGGTAATAAAAAATATTTTTTAAAAAAAACCAGTCATTTATTTAAACTTATTATAAAAAATAAT
>JBDRCJ010000102.1:0-7653 GCA_043821805.1 Patescibacteria group bacterium | reverse complement strand
CTGCCTGCCGGCAAGGCAGGGAAGTAAGAAGTAAAAAATTATAAGAATTAAGATTTTTGGGATTTTTGGGATTATTAAGATTTACGCGTTACGTGTTATGTGTTGGGTGTTATGTGTTTCATATTCTATGAGATATTTTAAGGTTGTGTTATAATATTAACAGCTTGTATGAAAGTAAAGACAATAAAACAAGTAAAAAATTTAACCGGCAAAAAAGTATTATTGCGGGTAGATTTTAATGTACCAATAAAAAATGGGAAAATTATTGATGATTATAAAATTATCGCTAGCCTGCCTACTGTTCGTTATCTACTTAGATATAAAGCAAAAATTATAATAATTAGCCATTTAGGCAGACCGCTAGGTAAAATTAGTAAATATACGCTTAAGCCAGTTAGCCAGAGGCTGCATAAAATCTTAAATTATAAAGTTAAATTTATTAATGATTGCCTTGGGTTTAAGGTCAGCACCGAGGTAAGTAAAATGAAACCAGGCGAAATTATATTTTTAGAAAATTTAAGGTTTTATAATGAGGAAATAGAAAATAATACTAATTTTGCTAAGCAGTTAGCCAGTTTAGCTGATATTTATATTAATGACTCTTTCGGGGTAGACCACCGGAAACAGGCATCGCTAGCAGCCATAAAAAAATATTTGCCAAGTTATGCTGGATTCTTAGTAGAAGCTGAAGTTAATAATTTAAATAAAATTATTGAGCCTAAAAAACCGTTATTAATAATACTAGGAGGAAAGAAAGCTAGTACTAAATTGCCGATACTTAAAAATTTACAGAAAAAAGCTGATAAGATTTTAATTGGTGGAGCTTTAGCAAATAATTTTTTAAAAATAAAAAAGTTTCAAATTGGTAAGTCGATTTACGATCCTAACTGCTTAAGATATTTAAAGAAATATAATAAGAAAAAAATAATTTTACCTTTGGATGTTATTGTTAATGCAAAAAGGGACGGAAGTGGTAGGGTATTTTTAAGAAAAGTAAATGAAGTAAGGAAGAATGAAATGATTTTAGATATTGGTCCAGCTACTCAGAGATTGTACGCAAATATAATTAAAAAGGCAAATACTATTATTTGGAATGGACCGATGGGTTGCTTTGAAAAGAAACATTATCAGCATGGTTCATTAGCTATAGCGCGTTTAGTAGGGGCAAGATCTTCTGGCAAGGTTTTTGGATTAGTTGGCGGTGGAGAAACAATTGAAGTGTTAAAAATGGCGAAAATGCTTAATTATATTGATTGGGTCTCAACCGGCGGGGGAGCAATGCTAGCTTATTTAAGCGGCCAAGAAATGCCCGGGCTTGCTGGGATAATTAGAAGATAAATTAAGAATAATGTATATTTTTTGGAATTGAAAATTATGAAGTAGGGATTAAATAAAAAGTATCCGCCAAAGGCGGATCAGCCACTGGCTGAAGAAGTAAAAAGGCACAAATTACGAATTGTAAATAATAAATAAAATATTAATTAGGGCATAGGGCTTAGGGCATAGGTGTGCAATAATCTAAAATTTAAGATTTATATTTTCCCGAAGCCTTGGATTTATTTTTATCATTCAGCTGGTGGGCCTAAGCCCTAATCAGGAATGTCTCAATCATAATTTATGATGTTTTAGTTTTCTAATAATCTAACACCTAATATCTAAAATTTAAACATATGTCTAAAATAAAAAAGATAGTTGCTCGAGAAATAATAAATTCTCGTGGTAATCCGACAATTGAAACTAAAATTATACTGGATAGCGGTATAGAGGCTAAAGCCAGCGTGCCTTCTGGTTCTTCGACCGGAGCTTATGAAGCTTTGGAAATGCGAGATAATGACAAAAACCGCTTTCACGGGCTAGGAGTTTTAAGGGCAGTAAAGAATGTAAATACAAAAATAAATAAAGCTTTAGTCGGTAAAGAAATTTTAAAACAGGAACAAATAGATGAAATTTTAATAAAATTAGACGGTACAAAAAATAAAAAGAAATTAGGCGCTAACGCGATTCTTTCAGTTTCTTTGGCCTGCGCCCGGGCCGGAGCCTTATATAAAAAGCAAGAATTATATAAATATTTATCCCAGACTTATGGTTTTTCAGAAAATAAGCTTATTTTACCGACTCCTTGCTTTAATATTTTTAATGGAGGAAAACATGCTGATACAAATTTAGATTTCCAGGAATTTATGATTATTCCTATTAATAAAGATATTAGTTTTAGCGAAAAAGTTAGACAAGGAGCGGAAATTTTTAACGAATTAGGAGAGGTTTTAAAAAAAGCTGGTTATGATACTGACAAAGGAGATGAAGGCGGTTATGCTCCAGATATTATTTCAAGCGTACAGGCTGTTGAATTAATATTAGCAGCTATCATCAAGGCAGGTTATAAACCCGGTAAAGACACTGCTCTTGGGATTGACGTAGGCTCGTCAGAGCTTTATAATAAAAAAACTAAAAAATATATATTTAAACTTGACCAATCAAATTTTACTAGTGAAAATTTAGTTGGTTTATATTATCAATGGTTTAGGAAATATCCAATTATATATTTAGAAGATGGCTTAGCCGAAGATGATTGGACGGGTTGGCAGGATTTAACCCGAGAACTTGGCGAAGAAATTTTAATTGTCGGTGACGATTTATTTACGACTAATATCGATCGCTTAAGGCAGGGTTTAAAAGAAAAAGCTGCTAATTCAATTATTATTAAACCTAATCAAATCGGCAGTTTGACAGAAACTGTAAATTGTATAAAATTAGCGCAGAAGCATCAATATAAAATAATTATTTCTCATCGTAGTGGTGAGACAAGTGATGATTTTATTGCTGATTTGGCGGTAGCCTGTCAGGCTGATTATATTAAAGCTGGGTCATTATCAAGAAGCGAACGTTTAGCTAAATACAACCGTTTGATGGAAATAGAAATGGAGGTTAATTAGTTAACTAGTCAATTAGTTAATTAGTAAAAGTGTTTAATAACTAGTTTTACAAATTTTACTAATAAGACTTAAATACTAATTAACTTTTATTTTTAATATTACCTAATTTAATAATATATAATTTTGATTAGTAATTTATATTATGAAAAATAACTTACCATTACTTTTATTAATTTTAGACGGGTGGGGGATCGCTAAACCTAATAAAGGTAATGCAATAATTTTAGCTAAAACAGCAAATTATAATAAGTTAATAAAAACTTTTCCCAGTACTGAAATTTGCGCTCACGGAGATTGCGTTGGCTTACCGTCAAATCAGGATGGTAATAGCGAAGCCGGGCATATGAATATCGGGACGGGTCGGGTTGTCGGTCAGGATTCAATAAAAATAAATAAACAGATTGATAATAAAAGTTTTAACAATAACCCGGTTTTTATTGAAGCGTTTAGGCATGTTGAAAAGTATAAAAGCCGTTTACATTTAATGGGAATGCTCTCAAACGGTATGAGCGCTCATAGCGATCCAAAGCATTTAGCCGCTTTATTAAACTTAGCAAAAGAAAAAAATGTAAAAAATATTTATTTGCATTTATTTACTGATGGTCGTGATTCACCTAAATATGCGGCTTTAAAATTAATCGAGGAATTAAAAAATAATTTTTCTAATGGAGAAATTATTGCTACCATAATCGGCCGATTTTATGCCATGGACAGAAAGAAAAAATGGCTACGAACAAAAAAGACTTATGAAGCTTTAATAATGGGGAACGGTAGAGTAGTAAATAGTTCGGAAGAAGCTATCACCGAAAGTTATAATAAAGGAGAGAATGACGAATTTGTTGAGCCTTATATAATTAAAAATAAAAAAATTAATACTCGCATTCAAGATAATGACAGCGTTATCTTTTTTAATTTACGTTCTGATCGAGCTAGGCAATTAGCTAAATCTTTTGTTCAAGAAAGATTTAATGAACAAAACCCTGGTTCGTTTAAACGCCTGAAAATTTTAAAAAATCTATGCTTTGTCGCTTTAACTGATTTTGGCCCGGACTTAGATGATATTTTAACTGCTTACCCAAGTGAAGATTTAAAAGGTACTTTGCCGATGGTATTAACAGATATTAAGCAATTATATATTGCCGAAACGGAAAAATATGCTCATGTAACATATTTTTTTAATGGCGGTTATGCCGGTAAAGTAAATGGCGAAGACCTGCAAATGATTACTTCGCCAGACGTTAGATCGTATGATGAAACTCCCTTAATGAAATCAGCCGAACTTATTAATACAGTCAGCAGCTACGTAAAAAAGCAAAAGTATGATTATACAACTCTTAATCTAGCGGCGCCAGATATGATCGGGCATACTGGAAATTTAATAGCCGGGATAAAATGCTGTCAGGGGATTGATGTTTTAATCGGTAAAATTGTAAAAGAATATTTAAATAAAAATGGAACTGTTATAATAACAGCCGATCATGGGAATATTGAAGAAATGATAAATTTAGAAACTGGGGAAATTGACACCGAGCATTCAATTAATCCAGTCCCCTTTATTCTAATTAATAATAATTTTAAAAATATTAAGCTTAGAAAAAATGGAGTGCTAGGAGATATAGCGCCAACGATTTTAAAAATAATGGGCTATGACCAGCCTGAAGAGATGACTGGGAAAAGCCTGTATTAAATTAAGAATTGTGAATGAAGAATGAAGAATTTAGAATTAAGAATAATGAGATTGTTAGGATATTTGAGATTGTTGGGATTGTTGGGAATATATCCCGTTATCATTACAGGTCTTCGCATCGCTCTATTCCGAAGCTTCGGGACCCGCAAAGACAATTTGCGTTCCATGTTTTATGTTTCATGTTTTATTATTTATGGTAAATAATATAGAAAAACAAATAGTTCGCCCCAAACCAGTTGTTTTAGTAGTGCTAGACGGCTGGGGGATTGCCCAACCTAATAGCGGCAATGCTATTAGCCAGGCAAATACGCCGAATTATGATGCTTTAATTGCTAAATTTCCTTCAATGACGTTAAGGGCTTCAGGAGAGGCGGTTGGGCTTCCTTGGGGAGAAAAGGGCAATAGCGAGGTCGGTCATTTAAATTTAGGCTTAGGGCGGATAATTTATCAGGAATTGCCAAAAATTAATAAAAGCATTTCTGATAATAGTTTTTATAAAAATGAGGCTTTTCTAGAAGTTATAAAACAGGTAAAAGAAAAAAATAGTAAATTACATTTGCTCGGGTTAGTTTCTACTGGCGGTGTGCATTCCTCGATAGAGCATCTGCAGGCGTTACTGGTTTTAGCCCGGGAGCATAAATTAAAAAAAGTCTATATTCATGCTATTTTAGACGGCCGGGATACGCCATATAACAATGGAATAACATTTATAAAGGAAATTATTCGTTATCGATCTGAATACGGGCTAGGTGATATTGCGACAATTAGTGGTAGATTTTATGCGATGGATCGGGATAACCGCTGGGAGAGGATAAAAAAGGCTTATTTAGCTATGGTGGAGGGAGTTGGAGAAAAAACCGATGATCCGATTAAAGTAATTGAAAATAGTTATAAGAAAAAGGTATATGATGAAGAATTTGTCCCAACCGTAATTACCAAAAAGGGAACTCCAGTCGCAAAAATTGAGGAAGGAGACGGGGTAATCTTTTTTAATTTTCGCTCTGACCGGGCTCGGCAATTGACCAAATCCTTAACTCTGCCAGCTTTTGAAAAGTTTTCTGGCTGGCATTATATCAAGAAACTACTGTTTGTTTGTTTTACTGAATATGAAAAAGATTTGCCGGTATTAGTGGCCTTTAAGCAAGAAGAAATAAAAAATACGGTTGGTGAAATTATTGCCGCGGCAAAGTTAAAGCAGCTGCGGATCGCGGAAACTGAAAAATATGCGCATGTCACATATTTTTTTAATGGCGGCCGGGAAGAAAAATCACCTGGCGAAGAGCATCTTCTAATTCCTTCGCCCCAAGTTTCAAACTATGATTATAAACCAGAAATGTCCACACTTGAAATTACTGAAAAATTAATATCAACAATTAATGAAGAATTATATGATTTTATTTTAGCAAATTTCGCTAATCCTGACATGGTTGGCCATACGGGGAATCTTCAAGCGACCATAAAAGCGGTTGAAATTGTTGATAAATGCTTAGGTAAAATTACTAATAAAGTTTTAGAAAAAAACGGGTTATTAATAATTACGGCTGATCATGGAAATGCTGAAAGTTTATTTAATATGCAGACTGGCATGATTGATAAAGAGCATTCATCCAGTCCAGTACCATTAATAATCGTCGGGGACAAATTTGAAGGTAAAACTATTGGTTTTAAAAATATACCTGGAAATGACTTAAGCCTTGTTGAGCCGCAGGGTTTGTTATCTGACGTGGCGCCAACGATTTTAAAAATAATGGGATTAAAAAAACCGCCGGAAATGACCGGACGGAGCTTGATTTAATATATACATAGATTAACAAATTACAGTAATTTTATCTAGTTGAAGCAATAAATCGATTCTAATTTTTAATCAATGTGCTTTTAAATTTTGACTTTCAAACATGATACATGCTGCTATCCGGATTGATTGATATGTTTATATCAAAAATTGTGATATATTATTAAATTAATAAAAAGTAAAATTGGTTTAGATTGAAAAGCAATTTAATAAATTATTATTTCTTTAAAAGTGTTTTGAAAATACGTGTTGACATGGGCTTAGTTTTATGCTAGTCTTTTTTTAGTATTGCAAAAATAAAAATAGCCAGGAGGTTTATTAAAAATGATAACTAAAGCGGTAGATTTTGTTATAATGGTGGCAATTAATGGTTTTATTTCTATTTTCATTGCAATATTGATGTACATTGTACTCGCCGTAGTTTTTGCTTTTGCGATGATTCCGGTAAATATAATTGCTGGTGATAAAATAACTGCCGGCATAATGAATTTTGCAAATAAAGACTTTGGTTTCAGAATTATTTATGCTATAGTTTTTGTATCATTAATAATGGACGATCTCGGAGTGCCAAACATAAAAACCGCCTTTAAAAAATGGCGGGAAAAAAGAAAACAAAAGTAAAAAATGTTTTTCATGGCCATCGATCAAAAATCGATGGTCTTTTTTTGTTCGAGCGACAGTCTCTAAAAAAGGGGCTGGTGCTTTATTGTTTACTTTAATCGCCGCAGACAATCTGTAACGAAACTGCAATCGGGTTAGAAATGCATAGAAGCTTATTGCATTACTTAGTATTTTTGTTCTTCTAGATGGGGTATTGCCTTCTGCGGGCAGGCAGAAATACATCTTCCCTCACTGTCGCATTTTTCTGGCATTATTAGGCTTGATTTACCGTCTTTTAGCTTTAAGCACTTAGGATGGCAGGCTAACACACAATGGCCGCATCCGATACAATACTCTTTAATAATTTTTGGTAGTTTTTTTGTAGGCATATTTTTTTAATAATTATATAAATAAAAATTATGATAATATAATAAATTTCACCTAACGTATCCGAATATCGAAAGTTGCCGAAGTCCTGCCGCTACGGGGCGAAAGGCCATTTCGCGTATTCCGTGTTATGCGAAGTCGCGACCGAGCCGAAGGCGAGAGAAGCGACTGAGTATAACCGGAATTATTTCCGAAAACATTATGCGGAAAAGGAGCGACCGAGCCCGCAGGCGAGGGAGCGATTTCCGCATAAC
>JBDRCJ010000101.1:0-2994 GCA_043821805.1 Patescibacteria group bacterium | reverse complement strand
AGTCGCTCCTCAAGTTATTGTTTTTAGCTCAACAGGACATCAGTAAAAAGTGGACAATGCAGATTAAAAACTGGGGCAAGATTATCGGGCAATTTGCGATAATGTTTCCTGACAGAATTGCAATAAATTAACCTTGTGAAAAATGAACCACGCTATCTATTTACACAAAACACTTGACAGACCCGTGGCGGTGCCTTTTGGTTAAAATCTGTTTTAGTATTCTGCTATTCGCAGAATAACGGAAACGCCTCCCCATTGCTTATTTCTCTGCCTGTCCAACCTTTTTAACCTCTATACAGAATTATCATTGTTCTTTTACGATATACACTTTAGCGTTGTGGTCTTCAAAGTTTTGTGCTGTATACATTAATTTACCGCCTATTTCATCAAAAGACAAAATTTCACTATATTCTGCTCCAAATTCCTCTCCACCATAAATATACTTAATAGATTTCCCTTTTGATGTAACCTGTCTACGCAACTTATATGCCAATTTATTATCAACGCATTTTAGACTGCCGAGCACATAACCGTATTCATTATTTTCTGTTCCAGGCATTTTTTGTTGAGATATAAGATTGCCATCAAAATCCATAAAAATTAAATAATTTTCAGAATTTGCCTCTACCCCAAAAAGTAATGGATTTGTATACACCAATTTACCATCGCATATAAATTGTATTATCCCATCACTGATAATTTTTTTATCCTTATATAATAGAGTTGATCTATTTTTTTCGCCTACAACATAAGAATAAGCTAAATTTCCATCTATATTTTTTAAATTAAACAGAATGGCCGCGGAAGCAATGCTCTTATCACCTTTCATTAAAACTCCATGCGAACCTGTATTATTATCATTACGTTGTTTTTTAATATACGCTAATTTACCATCCACGCCTATCACATCGCAACGCTGTATCTCCCAACTACCGTCTGTAACAGCCATCTTATTGCCATCTTTAAAATAATAATAATTATTGTCATCAAGATCACCGCAAAATCCAGGTTCTCCATTAATATCATCAATCATGGCGCCGTATTGCGCCTCCATCTCTATAATATCATCTCCAAACACCAGATACTGCTGATCTCCCTTTAATGCCCAATAAGTTAATTGCTCAGCAATATAATATGGCGCGCTTATCTTATCATACCCAATCCCAATTTCTTTGCCATCATATATAACCACTAGTTTATCATGATCTTCTGATAAACCTTCTTTATAGTAATAAGCTGGTTTACCGCCAATATCCTTTACAGAAAAATGATCATCATAATTGACATATAATTCTTTAACAAGAAAAAAACGCCCGCCTTCTCGTTTAACCTCGTCTATTTGATCGTCAAATATAATTTTTGTTGGCTTAGGAAATTTTACTATTAGCTGTACTTTGCCAGAATAAGTATCCTCCTCCATGCCAGGCGCGCTTATCGCAATAAATATACCATCTTGCGCAATATAATAACCTGTCCCTTTTTCTGATGCTTCAGTTGGATCAAGAGGCATACTAAAAAACATTTTATTATCTAATAAAAAAGATAAATCTATTAAGCCGGAGCAATCTGTTGTGATAGTTCTACAAATTTCTACTGGGTTGTCAACCAAATCAATAGGCAATGCCTGCTGATTAACATAATAATCATAAATTGCCCTAAAAATTGTAGCAAGATTAGACGCTCTCTTGTGATCCCTGCCCATAATATACCTCGCGGAATCAAATCGTGTGGTATATACTATCTCTAAATCTAAACGATTCTTAAGATTATATATTATGTCAAACAAATTACCTGCAAATATGCTCCCTATTGGTGGACCAACTGTCACCAAAACATCTTCACCTTTCATAAAAAATAAGTTATCATCGCTTTGTTCTATATTCGCAATACCTTTATTTAATTCGTCTCGAGACTTATATTTAAACGCAAAAATATACAATTTTAAATGCAATAATAAGATATCTTCTTCGCTCATTTTATAACTTTGAACATACTCCTCAACTGCCTGTGAATTTGGAGCATATACCCATCCAGAAATACTATCAACTACTGCGCTATCATAACTATATAATAAATTATCACTACCAAATAACTCACTAAAAAAATCTTTATTTTCTTCTAAATAAACTGACATATCTTGCTCTAAAATAATTGAATCTAATTCCATGCCATAAGGAATTTCATACTGCCTAAGCTGATAATCATCTGAATATACAAAATCCTTTAATTCGTCGTCGTATATATTGTCAACTGCAAGCTGTTCAACTTTCTTTTCTATTATCTTTGATGAGTCATCTTTAGTTGAATTTGCGTTTTCTGCAATAAAATTCTCTTTTGGATATTCTAGATCATCACTAGCAATAAAATCTTTTTGAATAAATAGAAAATAAACAAAAAGACTAATTGATAATATTACAGCCGATATTATTATTGTAAAAAGAAGAATTTTAAACTTAATCCGTTTGGTACTGCGTTCTGGGTTTGTAGCTTGTTTGTCAGTATTATTTTCTTTTTTTACAACTGCATCTAATTGATTAGTTTCTTGAATATTAGCTTGATTGTCATCTGTGTTAAGCTGATTATAAGATTGTGAAACAAAATTTTTAGATTGAAATGATTGTTGTTGCATATTTTTTAGTTTGTCCTATTGAAAAAAATTTTCGCTAATTTCCAATAAAAGTTGTAATTTGTTCTTGATTATTCATTCTTGCTAAAATAGCTTTTTTATTTAGGCGTTGCTGATTTTCTTCAAAAATCAACATAAGAAATGAGAGAAAATTTCATCAGCTCTGCCTTGAGAGCCATCTTTGATGGCTTTCAGAGTGGAAATGATTAACTTTAGTGTTTTTTCCGTTTTTCCGCAATTTCAAAATTTACTCTTTTGCTTTCTAAACTGCGGCAAAAGCGTAAGTTAGATTGTAGCCGATAACTGCTTTGCATAATTCCTTTAAGTCCCCAAAATCTGTTTTAGCCTTTAGCCTGCTTCTGATAAAC
>JBDRCJ010000100.1:0-5249 GCA_043821805.1 Patescibacteria group bacterium | reverse complement strand
AATTTAATAATTTAAAATTATTTATTAAAATTTATATATATAAAGGTACTTAGGTATCAAAATCTATTTAAATTTTAATTAATACGTATGGAGAATGTCTTTAAATTTGTCTTTTTTCTAGCAGTTTTGGTCTTTTGCTTTGTAATAGTCGGAATTTTTTTAATATTTTTAAAAATTTTATTACTTTTTTTTCCTGAGCTTCATATAATGGGCCTAATTATTACCTGAGATCATTAATTATCTGATCGTGCATGAAAAGACTATGTTAGATTGATACGTTAATTAATCTACATTATGCGAAGTATTGTATATAGAAAAAAGGCGAAATAATAATATCTCCCCCTTTTTGCCTATGAGGCATAAACTGGTTTTTAAAAGAATTATTTATTTTCTCCAAAAATTTGGCCTAAAATAATATCAATAAAATCCATATATTTAAATAATATTTAAAAAACCTTAGCAGATTTTATAAAAATGTAAATACTCCCCCACTAGTTAACAATATCCTGCGCAGTAAAAAATTTTAGCTTATATTAAGTGATACATAACTTCTGTAAATAAATGAATAAAAATAAATCCATAATTGAATATCTAAGTGATTTTCTTGATTATTTAGAAATTGAGAAAGGGCTAGCTAGCAAATCACAAGAAAATTATACTCGTTTTTTAAATAAATTTTTTAAATGGCTTAAAGAAAATAAACTAGAGAAACTGCAACCTAAAAACTTAACTGTAAATCATATAGCCAAATATAGAATTTTTTTAGCTCGTCGTCTTGATCCTCGGACTAAATCTAGTCTCAAAAAATCAACCCAAAATTATTACTTAATTGCCCTTCGAAGCTTATTAGAATTTTTTATAGAAAAAGATATTAATTCTCTCTCCCCTACTAAAATAAAATTAGCCAAAGATAAGGCAGAAAGGGAAATAAAATTTTTAACGCTTGATCAGCTTGAAAAACTTTTGCTTTCGCCTGATTTAGAAACTGAAATCGGCTTAAGAGACCGAGCGATTTTAGAAACTCTTTTTTCAACCGGTCTTCGGGTAGCAGAATTAACAAATTTAAATCGTGATCAATTATCAATAAAAGAAGCGACAAATGACTTAGAAGTTTCCATAATCGGCAAAGGTAAAAAAGTAAGAACTGTGTATTTTTCCCAGCGAGCAATTAAAACAATCAAAGACTATTTAAAAAAACGCCAGGACGTAGACGAGGCGCTTTTTATTAATTATAAACCAGGCATAGACAAGACAGATAAATCTAGGCGTTTAACTGCTAAAAGTATTGAAGAAATTGTAAAAAAATATATAAAAATAACAGGTTTGCCGATTATGGCAACTCCGCATACGATTAGGCATTCATTCGCCACTGACTTGCTAGCCCAGGGCGTAGATTTACGCATGGTCCAGGAATTTCTTGGGCATAAAAATATCGCTACTACCCAAATTTATACGCATGTTACTAATAAGCAACTAAAAGATATCCATAAAAAATTGCATAGCGGAAGTAAGATGAAAAATAATTTCTAAATTATAATTCCTATTAAGAACTAGCTATTTAAAAAATATCGGCCCAATACTTTATTTTTCTTTAATATTTCGATGTTTCTGTTTACTTGCTTATAGAATCTAGGATAATGCTGCCTAATTATCCATCTGCCCTTAAAATACTGCCTATAAGGCCTTTTTTGATGATGAGCAACCTCATGGCAGAGAATACGTAAAATGCTTGATAATTTCTTAGGCTGACGCTTTTTTGGCGTAAATATATCGATTGTGATTAAACCTGTTTTTAAATTGGTTCGGCCAATCACAAAACCGCGTTTCGTATTAACGCGGTTTTCTTTTCTTTGCATAGGTCTAAATGTTAATTCCTTAATAGCTAATACATTTAAGGCGTAATCACAATTTTTTTTTACATTAAATTCCTGTAACATTAAATATTTGTAAATAATTAATTTCCTCCCTGGCATACAGTATCCTGGCCTCCCCACCAATTTTTATTTCCTCCCGAATATGCAGTTCCCATACAATATGTTGGCTGTTCACCAATTTCATAATAGCTGCCAGTGGAGATATTATTATATTGAGTATATCCACCATCTACAACAAAATCATAATTACCAGGATCTTCAAGTCTAATCATAAAACCATAAGTAGCGTAATTATTACCAGGATCTGCATCATAATAATATCGATAATTATCTTGTAAGCCTAGAGGATCTCGCGGTAGTGGCTTAATATAAGGCGCTAAGATATTTTCTAATGCGCACCATCTACCCCCTATCCCGCAGCCGTCGGCTGCTGAATTTGTATAGGCATAATTAACTGGCGGGTAATTATCATTATCAGCATAATACAACTCTAGAGCTTTCTGTATTTGGGTTATATCAGATATTCTTTTTGCATCACGCGCTTCCCTTCTAGCATCATTAAAAGCATAAGTTGCAAAACTAGCTATAAAACCAATAATAGAAATTACAACTAATAATTCAATCAAAGTAAAACCATTTGGAGATTTTCTAGTTACTTTCATAAAATTATCTATTTTAAATTTTATGGCAAATATTCTAAAGGATTTACAGGAATACCATTCAAGAGTACTTTAAAATGTAAATGTGGCCCAAACTAAACTACACACCGGCCTAATCGGTGGAATTAATTAATTAACGGGCTTTGTCCTCTATTTAAAACGTTTAAATTGCTAAAGTGAAACGAAAGTAATTTACGAGAAATCTATAATACTTGGCCAGATGCACTAAGTAAATATTATACTCGCTTTGCTTAGTCGGAGTCGCAATGACAAATTCTGATATATTTTATCTAATACGGATTGATAAATATTAAAATAATACTTACTATTTAAAAAATAAACTGACTTCGTCCGCAATATGTAACCGTGGACGACCGGCTTCGCCGGTGGATTTCTTTATGTATTAAATTTTAGTTCTGGCAATTTCGACCAATCGTTATTAATCCGTCACTATTGCTATTGCCATAATTAAAATATTGTCCGTTGCAGGCAGTTACGCCATCAATAAGATCTATACCATGGTTAGTACTTTCTAGCCCAAAAACTATCATATACCATTGGCCTGATCCGCCGTAGCCGTTAGCAAAATAAAAATATGTGCCCCCATTAATCGGAGTCCAGTTCGGAGAAGTATTTTTTTTTGGATCAATTGGATCATACTTTAAAAATTCATTAAGATTTATTGAGACGCCGTTTCTAATCCAGTGATTATTAAGAAGACTTTGCACGCTATTGCACCAACCGCCATTCGGGCTAGTAGCTCCACAATTTCCGGAAATCGGGTAGGTATTATAATCTAAATAATATAAATCTAAAGCTTTTTGAATTTGGGTAATGTCAGCAACTCTTTTACTATCTCTGGCTTTTATTCGAGCATTATTATAAGCATACACAGCAATTGAAGTTATTAATCCAATTATTGATATAACTATCATGAGTTCTATTAATGTAAATCCTGATTTAGCTACTTTCCTCTTTGCATGTTTAAACATATTTTTATGGCAAATATTCTAATGGATTTACTGGGATGCCATTCAAACGGACTTCAAAATGCAAGTGCGGCCCAGTAGTTAAACTACCAGCCCCGGATGAGCCAGGCATTCCCCCGCTTAAACCGATTGCTTGCCCTTGCACAACATATTCATCTTCTTCAACGTAAATTTTTGAAACATGCCCATACACAGTTGATAAGCCGTCGCCATGAATAATCATAATATAAGAATAACCTTTTCCTGAATCTTTAGCTCGGGCAACATAACCTGAGGCTGCTGCTTTTAAGGTTGTCCCCTGCCCGGCCCGAATATCAATAGCCGGATGCTCAAAAATATAGCGGAAAGGATACTCGGGATCATGGAAGTAGGATGTAATAGTATTCTTCGGTACAGGCCAGATTAGACCGTTGTCATTAAATTCAAGCTCTTTGCCTTGCAGGTTGGCAATCTTTGTTCTAACCGTCTGTTCTAGGCTAGCAATATCTGAGGCCGCTCTTTCTTGTTCTTCTTTAGCTAAAGCCAGCAAACGCTGGTATTCTTTTTCAGAGCTTTTAACCTGGGTGACAATTATTTCTTTTGAATTTTTCTCACCCTCTAAGGCTAATTTAAAATCTAATAATTCTTCTTTTAGATTATTTAATTCTTTATTTTTTTCGTCTAAAGATAGCTTATTTTTATCTAATTTACTTTTTAAATTTTCTAAGTTAGTTAAACTATCAGTTATTTCTTCATTTATATCTTCTAAATATTTCATCTGGTTTAAAAAATCACCTAGCGAATCATTAAGGAGAACCATTTCTAAACTATTTGTTTTATTTTGTTTATAGATCGCTCTTAAAACTGAACCGATATGCGATTTTAAATTTTCGATTGCTACGTTATTCTCTTCTATTTCTAAATTAACTTTTTTTATTTCTAAATTAATTTGATCGATTTCGATTTGCGTACTTTCAATATCTAAAGCGGCTTTAGCCAACCTATTATCTAAAATTGACAGCTGATTATTTAAACTGGCCTGTTCTTTTTGCTTATTTTTAATTGTTTCAGCATAACGGTCCTGTTGCTCCTGGATTGTTTTCAATTCGTCTTTTTTATTTTGTATCTCATTATTTAAACCCTTAACCTCCTCATTAATTTGCTCATCATTCTGGCTATAAGCAAAAATTGAAGTATTAAAAATTACTCCCAAAATTAATATTGGTAATGTTAATTTAATTATTTGTTTCATAATTATATTATAGCATATTTTTAAGTAAAAGAAAAAGAGGTCATGAAAAAACCTCTTTAAATAATACAATTATTGTATTTGACTACTTATTTCACTAAAATTCAAGGTTATTTTCGCCATTTTTTCTTCTTCAGTTAGCCAAACTCTGGGTTTCGGATAGAACGAACTACCAGCTTTTAACTTACTTCCAATATCAATAAATATATTATCAACCTTAATCCCTCTGCGTTTGCTATTTAACAGATAAAAATCAAGTAAAATTTCTTTTGTTTTAAGATTTAAATTATCTTCAAATTCTACTTTAATTCCTATTGAAAAATTTTCAGTATACTTTAACATATAGAAAATAAGCTGCTTACTTGCAGAGCTAAGGTTTGTTTTTTGAATTTTTGCTACTAATAAGCTCATTTCTTCGGAAAATTTTTTACCATTTACATCCCATAATTTAGGAGGGCAAAAATATAAATAACCCAATTGAATACTGAAAAAACATAAG
>JBDRCJ010000099.1:0-2951 GCA_043821805.1 Patescibacteria group bacterium | reverse complement strand
CTTGCCGCTATCTTCAACTTTGAGCATTATTTTTCCCTTTAAGGAATTATATAGGTTATTGTTTGTAATTGTCAAAGAGTTTGTGGCTGCTGTTTCAGTTGTTGTTTGCCCTGTTGAAGCAGTTTCTTCAGTCGTATTACTGTTTGTTGTTTCACTGGCAACTCCATTAAAACTAAAGTTATTTATTTCTGTATTTTTTGTTGTCCCCGGAGTGTTCGTAGCTACAATAAAATAATAATATTTTCCATTGGTGGTTAGCTCAATTTCAAAATTATGCGATAAGCTCATTTGGTCTTCTTTAGTTTCTAGGTAGCCTGTAGCTGAAGGTTCTAATAAATAGACTGCACCTTGAGATAGTAAATCAGTTGAAAAAGAAAAGCTTACCTTGTTGTTTGCGCTTATCGTTGGAGCGGCTAAATTGCTAATAGTTAAATCATCATTAAGCGGGGTAGTAAAATTTATTAGATTTTGATTAATTGTATTATTATTTTTTGCTTCTAGGCGGTAATAGTAGGTTGATTTAGATCTTAGATTTTCTATCGTAATTTCATGGTTAGTTTTATTAGTCGCACTATCATATACTTCGTTTGCGAAACTATTGTTTATTAGTTTACCGGTTGTATTTTTGCTAGTTTGCCAGATAACCTTTACTGAAGTTGAGCTGATTGCTTGTGTTTCATTATTTATTATTAAAAAATCATCTCGAGCTTCTGCGGTTATATATACAGTAATATTAGTTGATGAGGCGTTATTGTCTTCGTTTGTTTCTGCTAATCTATTAATATTATCAATTTTAAAAGATATGGCATTTTCTCCTATCCGGTAAAATCTGCCTTTATAAACATAACTAAAAATTTTTCCTGGTTCAAGCGGATTGGTCGTAGTCGGATAATCATCATGGCTTTTTTCTCCGATTGAAAAACCATTAAAATCAGGATTAGTGTCGCTTTCCGCCAAGCCATAATCAGTCGTTAAGCTAGTAGTGCCGTTATTTTTTATTTTAACTGTAATAACTATATCGGACACGATTAGTGGCTCGGCTATATTAATATTTATATCTTCTACGGTTAAATCTACCATTTCAATGTCTGATGCTTTAATTTTTATACTTTTAGAATTATTAGCTTCATCAAGCTCATCTATTTGCTTATCAGCATCAACCGAAAATTCGAGCGTATAATCTCCGCCTTTAGTAAAATATCCTTCAATTAAATAGTAATAGTATCCGCCAGCTACAACTGTGTTATTTAAGGTAATATTTGGGTATGTGATATTTTTTGATTGGAAATTATCAAGGGTGTATTTGAAGCTGCCAATATCAGTAGTTGAGTTAATTGTTCTAGTACCATTATTTTTTACTTTCGCGGTTATAATGCAGGTTTGGTTAATAGTCGGATTAGCCGGAGAGATTATTAAACTATCCATTAGCAGATCGTTTTCACTAATAAGCACAGTAACTTTTTTTTCCATAATATTATTATTTTCATCTTTTTCTGAAATTAAATTATTTGGATCTAAAGTAAATTTTATTGTCCTTTCACCTTCACGAATAAATTTTCCCGTAAGCGTAATATAATCAAAGCTGCCAGGGGTTAAGTAATTATTCGGCGGTTGAGGGTAATTAATGCTATTTAAAGTAAAGTAGTCTATTTCGTAGTTAATATAAGTTAATTCGTTAGTAGTAATATTTTCTGTACCGCTATTTATGATTTTTATCGTAATAACAACGTTTTTATCAATAACTGGTTTTACTGGGTCAATCGTTATGCTATCTATCCTTAAATCTTTGTCAGTCGAAGCAAAGGTAGTTATTTTTGAAGAAATAAAAAAGATAAAGATAAAAATAAATATTGGTATTAATAATTTTTTAAGCATATATTTTTAGGCTTAATAAACCTCAATATAATATAGTTTACCATATTATTATAATTTTCTAAACAAAAAACCCATACATATGGGTTTTTTAGTTATGATAACGAATATATTTTGAGCGAATAACCCTCCCGCGTCCCGAAGCTTCGGGACTTCAGGCGGGCAGGCGGGAATCGATAAGGTGAAATCACGTTTTTTCTCAGATAGTAGAAATATTTTGAGCGGGTAACCCTCCTGCGTCCCGAAGCTTCGGGACTTCGGCGGGCAGGCGGGAATCGATAAGGTGAAATCACGTTTTTTCTCAGATAGTAGAAATATTTTGAGCGGGTAACGGGAATCGAACCCGTATCCTCAGGTTGGAAACCTGAAGTATTAACCATTATACGATACCCGCAAAGTTTAAATCCAAAATTACAAATCACAAATTCCAAACAAATTCAAATTACCAAAATTCAAATTTTCAAAGCTGTTTTAGATTTTGGACATTTGAGTTTAAAAAATTAGAATTTGTTTAGGAATTAAAGCTTAGAGTTTAGGATTTATTTATTGTATCAGTTGTTTTTGAAAAAATCAACTTAGGCTTATAAATAAGTACGAACGTATATACGAGCGTACATACGAAAATAATAACAAGACTGGCTATTTGCGGCCAGCGTAATCCTATGAATTCCGGTGTATTGTCAATCCGAATAAATTCTATTAAAAACCTTAAAATTGAATATAAAATTAAGTAAGAAGTAAAAAGCCTGCCTGCGCAGGCAGGTAAGAAGTAATAAGAATTTTTAAATTTATGGTTTTTAATTATCCAGGCATGGAACATGATTAATAATCCGAAGATTAAGAGATTGCCTAGGGATTCGTAGAGAAAGGTGGGATGGAAAAATTCAGAGGAGATATATTCAATAGGCCGGTTTATAATATTAATCGGAATTCCCCAAGGAAGATTAGTTGGTAAACCAAATAGTTCCTGATTAAAATAATTACCCCAGCGACCGATAGCTTGAGCTAAAGCTAGGCTCGGAGCTAAAATCGCCGATATCAGCCAGAAGTTTAGATTATGTTTTTTGGAAAAATACCAA
>JBDRCJ010000098.1:0-4808 GCA_043821805.1 Patescibacteria group bacterium | reverse complement strand
TAAAAATAGTAATATAAAAAATATTATAACCTTTATAATAGATTTAATATTAATAATAATTTTAACACTAATAATTTTATATTTATTGCTCTCAAGATGTTTTTAAGCACTAAGAGACTATAGCAAGCTATGTATAAAAATATATTATTTGCAATCATAATTTTTTTATTAATTCCTTCGGTAGTCTTTGGACAACCAAGACCTCGGCAAGAAGATTGTAAGCAAATGAATTATCAATATGATCTAGATTATTGTTATTTTCCTGATGGTTCGAAATGTTTATTATCGGAATTTAATAGCGGAGTATGCGGTAATAAATTTAAAAAAGATTATTGCATTTCTAGAGGAGAATATATTTATGATCCAGAGGTTCAGAAATGTTGTTCCGGTCTTAAGCCTTATCTCAGAGAAGATTCGCTTTGGGGCGCTTTTCCTACTTGTCAGCCTTCTTATTACAGTTTTAAGGATAATATATTTTCATTTATATTATTTTTTGCTAAGCCCATTAATGGTTTTTATGCTTTAATTATTTTAGCTGTATTTTTCCTTATTTATTGGACTATTAAAAGAAGACTAAAATCTAGAATATAAATTTATTCAAATAAAATATTTTAAAGTAATTTTAAACTATATTAATCTTATGAAAAAGATTTATTTAGCATTCTTCACTTTGTTAATGTTAACTTTTCCAGCTATCGCATTTTCAAGCCCGATTGGAACAGTCGGGTCAATAAAGATTTCAATTGATAATGTAAGTATAAGCAACCAAGATATCCAAGGGAAAATTGACTTTTTACCAGTTATTTCCCAGAAAGATGTAGAGTTAAAAATCGGACTAGGAGCTTGCTGGGACGGAGGAAATTACTCAATTGGTGTTGACAACAAAATTAATAACACAAAGAATACTATCGCCGGCACGGCGCCTTTTTTAGATAATTGCACTAATTGGTTTAGCCCTCCAGCAATACCAGCTAGCTATACGTTGATTCATAATAAAGTATTTAATGGCCAGTCTGTAAACTTTGAATATTCGGGGAATCCTTGGCCAGCTGAACAACAAATAGAAATAAGAGTTTATCAAGATACAAATGCTAATCAAAGCCAGGCTAGTTTAAATAATAAATTTCAAGGTTATATCATGTTAAAAACAGAAGATGCAGGAAAAGCTTATTATGTTAGCCCGGTTAGTAAAATGGCATATTATTTAGCTATCCCTAAGATTTCTTTTCAAGTAATGCGAGGTACTGGTCTAGGGATAACAAACGATAATTTGGAAAAAATTCCTGTTGGTGATGACTGTCCGATTTATATGTCAGACTGTGACAAACAAAACAAATATGATTCTAGCTTTGCTGATAAATATAAAGGATATATCTTTCTCCAAGTTGAAGAAAACGGAGAGGCTTGGTATATCTATCCAAAAGATAAAAAAAGATATTTCCTAGGCACTCCAGAAAATGCTTTTGAAATTATGAAGAGCAAGGGCTGGGGTATAAATAATAGCGATTTTAATAAGCTAGAATTAGCGTATTATTAAATTTTTTAAAAAGCTACATTAATAAGTTGGTATGTTTTAAAAAACTACCAGCTTTTTTATTTATCCACTTATCCACAGGGCGAATTTTTGAATAGGGAAGTTTGCTAACAGGTAATTTTTATTTTTTAATAGTTTAATCTAAAATTAGGCAACTTCCAAGGGCTTGACAAAGGTATTAGGTATGGTATACTATAAACAGAACACAACATATAGTAGTTAAATAGAGAAAGGGGGCACAAAATATAGTTATTAAGTTAACTACAGAAATAAAGAAATACACGTTAACACCTTAAGATCATTACCAAAAGAGGAAAGAGAGGTAGAATTTAGGTGTTTTTTTATTGTCAAAAAAATACGAAAGAAACGAATTAAAGCGAAATAACACGAAGTCATTTCATGTTTCTTCGTTTTAATTCGTAAAGTTGTATACCTACATGAAATGCCCTATTTGCTATTATCTGGACACAAAAGTAGTTGATTCTCGAGCGGCCACTGACGGTTTATCAATTAGGCGCCGGCGGGAATGCTTAAAATGCGGATTTCGTTTTTCTACTTATGAAGAGGTAGAAATTTTAGATTTAATGATTGTTAAGCGGGACGGTGGTAAAGAATCTTATGACCGAGAAAAATTAACCAAAGGCTTAAAAAGGGCTTTAGAAAAAAGAGCAATTACTGAAGATAAATTTAAAAAGCTTATTCATTCGATTGAACGAGATATCCAGCGCCTTAGGAAAACTGAAGTAACCTCGAAGCAAGTCGGGCAGATAATAATGAAGCATTTAAAAAAGGTTGATCAAGTAGCTTATATTAGGTTTGCTAGCGTGTATGAATCTTTTAAAGATGCCCAGACTTTTCGCCGAGAAGTAAATAAGCTACTCAATAGTAAAAAGACAGGTAAGAAAACGATTAAAGAAAATGTATAAAATATGCAAGAAACAATCTCAAAAATAAGAAAAAGATCAGGGGAAATTTTAGATTTCGACCAGCAAAAAATAACTGAAGCAATTACTAAAGCCGCTAAAGCAGCAAATATAATCGAAGAGGAGTTGCCGCAAGTATTGAGTAATCAAGTTTTAAGTATTTTAAATGAAAAGTTCCATCAACGCAGTATCCCAGCCGTAGAAGAAATTCAAGATATTGTTGAAGAAGTGTTAATCCAAAACAGACGGATAAAAATTGCTAAAGCCTATATTTTATACCGTGACCAAAGAGCTAGACTGCGCGGAATGAGGACGATGATAAATTCAAACGATTTAATGGAAGAATATTTAAGCCAATCTGACTGGAAAGTAAAAGAAAATTCTAATATGAGCTTTAGTTTGCAGGGGTTAAATAACCATTTAGCCTCGGCGATTTCTTCAAACTATTGGTTAAATAAGGTTTATACAGCTAATATTAGAAACGCTCGTAAAGACGGTGATATTCATATTCATGATTTACAGCTATTAGCGCCCTATTGCGCTGGTTGGGATTTAAAAGATTTATTAATGCAGGGCTTTGGCGGAGTGAGCGGTAAAGTTGAATCAAAGCCAGCTAAGCATTTTCGGACTGCCTTAGGTCAAATTATTAATTTTTTCTATACCCTACAGGGAGAAGTGGCTGGGGCTGAAGCTTTTTCAAACTTTGATACTTATTTAGCTCCATTTATCCGTTATGATAATTTAAATTATAATGAAACGAGGCAATGCCTGCAAGAATTTTTATTTAATATTAACGTGCCAACCCGGGTCGGATTTCAGACGCCTTTTACTAATATTACCTTAGATTTAGTGCCGCCGGGATCTATCGGCAAGGAGCAGGTTATTATCGGCGGTGAAATAAAAGAAGAAAAATATCAAGATTTTCAAGTAGAAATGGATATGCTGAATATGGCATTCGCTGAGTTAATGATGGAAGGCGATGCTAAGGGGCGAGTTTTTACCTTTCCTATTCCGACCTATAATATCACTAAAGATTTTTCATGGGATTCCCCAGTAGCGGAAAAAGTTTTTGAAATGACGGCAAAATATGGTATACCTTATTTTTCAAATTTTATTAATTCAGACATGAATCCGGATGATGCGCGCTCTATGTGCTGCCGACTGCGCCTTGATAACCGGGAATTAAAAAAACGGGGAGGAGGTTTATTCGGTGCTAATCCATTAACCGGATCGGTTGGCGTAGTTACTATTAATTTACCCCGGATTGGTTATTTAGCGAAAAACAAAGAGGAATTTTTTAGCCGGTTAACGAATTTAATGGAGTTAGCTAAAGAAAGCCTGGAAACTAAAAGGAAAGTTTTAGAAGATTTTACCGCCGGCGGACTTTACCCTTATGCGCGCCATTATTTAAGTAATATTAAAGAACGTTTTGGCGGTTATTGGCAGAATCATTTTTCTACGATCGGGATTATTGGTATGAATGAAGCTTTAATAAATTTTTCACCGATTAAAAATAATATTGCCTCGCCAGAAGGTAAGCAGTTTGCTTTAGAAGTTTTAAATTTCATGCGCGAGCGGATAATGGATTATCAGAATGAAACTAACCATTTATTTAACCTTGAAGCTACTCCAGCCGAAGGCACTTCGCGCCGGCTAGCTAGAATTGATAAAGATAAATATCCAGACATAATTGTCGCTAATGAGGAGGCGGTAAAAGACGGCAAAGCTTCTCCTTATTATACTAATTCATCTCAGCTGCCGGTAAATTATACAGATGATTTATTTGAGGCTTTAGATTTACAAGATGATATCCAGATAAAATATACAGGTGGCACGGTTTTTCATTCTTTCATTGGCGAGGCTTTACCTTCTGCTGAAGCAGTAAAGAAATTAGTTAAAGCAATCGCTTATAAGTATCGTTTGCCTTATTTTACTATTACTCCGACTTTTTCAATTTGCCCTAAGCATGGTTATCTTCCGGGCGAGTACCATTATTGTCCAAAATGCGATGAAGATATTGGCTATCAAGTACCCAGCCAGATAGAAACAAATTTAATTAAGATTGAAAAAGAACTTCAAAAAGAAGAAAATATTGAGCGAAATATTATTGAATCAATCGCTTAATTACAAAACAGGGAACACAGAGCATGAAACAAAAATTCTTAATTCCTAGCTATGTATATTTATAAATAATAAAAATAAAAATATTAGGCGCTAGTTATTAATCTAAAATAAATTAATACCTGCTATCTAATATCCATTAAAGTTATGAGCCCAATTGAGACAAAAAGACAAGAATGCGAAGTTTATAGTCGAGTAACTGGTTATTTAAGGCCAGTTAAACAATGGAA
>JBDRCJ010000097.1:0-4951 GCA_043821805.1 Patescibacteria group bacterium | reverse complement strand
CTTTGTTCCCTGTTCCGTGTTCTGTGTTCCATGCTCCGTGTTCTGTGCTCCTTGAGAAAACGCCACTGCTCCATACCCAACTACCCTGCTTTTATCGCCGATTAAAACATCCCCGGAATTTGCGTATTTTAAAATCTCAATTTTATTCCAATCCATTAATTTATATAACTCCATTGTGGTTTTTACGCCGTCAATCCCGCAAAGTAAGGTTTGCTCATTAGCTATTCCCTTATTTATAATTTCAGCCTCATATTTTTCGAGTTCGCTTACCTTTGCTGTTTTAATAATATTTAAAGTTTCCTTATCTATTGTGTTTGCACTTTCGTAAACCGGGTAATGCGACATATCAGTTGAAGCAACCACTATGTCATTCTCTCCTAAATTTTCCGCTAAAGCTTCTGCCAAAATTTGGTAGTCACCTTCGCTCCCTCCCCTTAACAAGGGGAGGGCCGGGGAGGGGTCATCTTCATTACCGAAAAATATCGGCACAATCTTAAAAGAGTTTTCTATAACAACTTGTAAAAAAGGCACTTGTATTTCTAAAGTCTGGTCAGGAGTATTAAAAGGCTCCTCATTAAAATTTATTTTTTCACTACTATTTACTAGCTTATTTGCCAGCTCTGTATCAACTGCTACAACTCCCAAAGGCGTTTCCCAGGCGTCATGATTATCAATCGCTATTCCGCTAAAATAAGTGCTATGCGAATTGCAGATTATAATTACAGTATTTATCTCTTTTTCTTTTAATAAATTATATCCATATGCCGCTACCCCGCCGCTATAATCTAACCCAGCATGTGGCACCATAATAGCTTTAATTCCATCATCAACTCCCTCTCCTTTAGAAGGAGAGGGTTGGGGTGAGGTGACTGCTTCTAAAAATTTTTCAATTTTAAACCTTAACCCTGCTTCATCAGCCGAATAAAACTGCCCAGCAGTCATAGCCGAACGAATATTTTTAAAAGTTTTTTCTTCTTTTACTTTTTCCATACTACAAGATGTAAATAGTAAAATTGATAAGATTATAAAAATAATTCTTTTCATAATTTATCTTATCAATCTTATTAATCTTTGCTCGTAAGTAGTGTCTATTAGTGTTAATTAGTGTTCGTTAGTTACTGTATAACGGGCAAAGATTTATATGATTAATATGATTACTTTTTATTAACCACTTTTAATATCTCCCCATGTACTTTTCCATTACTCGCTATCATATTTATACTATCTAAATTCCATTCTTTGCCCTGAAAATCTGTTACTCTTCCGCCGGCCTCTCTAACCATTAATACTCCGGCCGCTACGTCCCAAGAATTCGCTCCAGGAATAACGATCGATTCAATTCGGCCGCAAGCGACGTAGGAAAGTTCAATCGCGGCACTCCCTAATTGCCTACAGTCAAGTTCATTTAACTTCTGATATGAATAATATTTTATTGCTTGCTTAACATATTTTTCTTCCCGTCCGTGGCAAAAGGTGTTAAGCACTTTACCCTCTTTTGTATTAGAAACATTAATCTTTTTATTATTTAATTTTGCATTTTTATCTTTTTCGGCTAGATAAATTTCGCCTAGAACCGGCGCGTAAATCAATCCTAAAATAATCTCTTCTTTAAAAGAAAAAGCGATTGATACTGACCACAAAGGATTGTGCATTGAAAAATTCGTGGTCCCGTCTAATGGGTCAATAATCCATAAATAATCGGACTTACTTCTGCTTTCGCCTGACTCTTCGGATAAAATCTGATGGCTGGGAAAGCCTTCTCTTATTTCTTTAATTATTACTTCTTCTGATAATAAATCTGCTCGAGTAAGAATTTCATGATGCGACTTTAACTTAACTTTTGCCCGATCAAAATTATTATATTCTCTTAATAATATTTTCCCTGCTTTCTTTACCGCGCTAATCGCGACCTTTTTTATATTTTTATCCATATATAATTCAAAACTGCAAATTAATTAATCTATAATTCGCATATAATTAATTCGCAATATTTGCATACTAATTCGTAGATTCGCATTATTATTTTATTTGTTCCAAAATCTTCAACTCTATCTTTCCGCTTTCCGTGCTCCAGACCGCAAAGCTGGCTTTATAAAATAACCCCGCTAATGTGCCTGGGTTAATTAAACGAGTCTGTCTAACTTTTTCCTGCCAAGGTTTATGAGAATGTCCATAAAATATTATATCAACTTTATTTTCTTTTATAATCTTATTAACTAAATATTTCTCATGGCAAATTCCAACTTTTTTATTATCGATATTAAATGAACCATATTCGCCATAAAATTTTATATTCTTAAACTTCTTTAATTCATTTTCATTATATATTTCAGCATTGCCAGTAACTAAATAAATATTGTTTTTAAAATTTTTAGCTAAATAATTTAAGGTTTGGCTATTAGTAACATCACCTAAGCAAATTAACTGATTAATTTTATTTTGTTTGCACCAATTCAAACATTTAGTTAAATTCTCTAAATTATCATGAAGATCAGATATTGTGGCAATTTTCATATTTTTTATTATTCCATTATCCGAGGATTTTTCTTAACCATCTTAAAAATTATTACTTGAAATAAAATAGTGGATATTAAAGCAGTTATTACTAGACTTGAATATAAATTTACTGGCAAAAGCCCGATTTGTAAAGCGACAAAGGCGATCGCCAATTCAACCGCACCCTTGCTGTTCATCCCCCAGCCGACTAAAAATAATTGCTTAAAACTTAATTTAGTAATTGGCTTGGTTAAAATTACGCCAAGTATTTGCCCAATAGTAGCAGTTAATAAAACTATTATCAATATTTTATAATCTACTACTATTGAGTAAATATCAATATTAAGGCCTAAATTTATAAAGAAAAAAGGTACAATTAAATATAGAATTAATTTCTCTACAGTTTTTACTCCTTTGCTAAAACGATTAAAAATATAATGGACAACCATGCCGGCAAAAAATGCTAAAATAATACTTACTAAAATAATAAATTCATGCCAATTTACCTTAGTTGTAAAAAAATAAGTTATAACTATTAAAGCCATTACTCCAAAAATATCATTAATTACCCCCACGCCCATTAACATTGCGCCCAAGCGGCTTTTTAATTTATTTAATTGTATTAATACTCTAGCTTTAGTTGCTTCGGCGGTTATACCAAAACAAACTCCCATTATTAATCCAACTTTAAGGCTATACCCGAGAAGCGTAAAAACAATAACTCCTAAAATTAAAGAAGTTAAGACAGTAAAAATTGTAATCGTTAAAGAGTCTTTCTTTTCTTTAAATAATAAATTACTGGAAATTTCAAATCCGGCAATAAACATTAAAAAAATTAATCCAATTTGTGCTAAATAAAAAATTGTCTCTTGATTTTCAGCGACAACGTTTTGTTTAACAAACGGCAAAGAAATAACCAGCCCGACTACAATCAAACCGACAACCTCTGATAAATGTAGCTTCTTAGCTAAACTGCTGAAAATAAAAGAAATAAATAATACAAAAGCTAAACTTTCTATTAATGGCATAAAAATTTATAAAAAATAAAATATCTCGTAAATAATCCCGCAGATAAAAAGGCTAATTAAAAAATAAATAATTGCTTTACTTGGCGGCCGTTTAAATAAAGCCAGCTTATTTTTCATTTTGCTCATTTTCCTGAATATTAAAATAAGAATAATCGCGCTTAAACCGCCGGCTACTCCTCCGGCAATACTTATTACTCCAATTAAATTTTTTAAACCTAGCAAATACAAACCATATGGAATAAAAACTGCTAACGCCCAGGCCGCATGTTTATTTATTTTAAAATCCCACCAAAGAACTTCTTTGACGGATTGGGCTACTCCGAAAAAGGAAGTAACCATAGTTAAGACGCCAAAAATTAGAGCAAAAAATATCACGCCATCGTTTAATATCAGCCCGACTCCGGATAAAGCATCAGGCGATGTCTGGCTTCCAGAAATGCCGACAATTACTAAAGTAAATATAGTAATTACTAAAATTGAAATTATTGACCCTAATTTAATAATACTTCTTAAACTAACTTTATCTCTTTTTAAAAGTTTCGCCACAATCGGCAAAGAACCGCCGCCATCAAGGGCAAAAAGCATGGCTCCGTATGGTAATAAAAAATTCTGCCAAGTTACAAAATGGTAACTACTAATATTAATCGCCCCCCAGCCCTTCCAAGTTATTAAAATTACTACTAATAGTAAGAGGCTGGTCATTATTAATTCCGCCCTAGCTATCATGCCGATGCCGAAAAATACAATAGCCGCCTCAATCGCAAATAAAAGAGAAGCGTAAAAAAATTCGCTACCACCGAATATCGGCGATAATAATTGGTTTAAAAATATACCGGTAATAATTATATAAGCTAGTAAAGCTCCGTAATTTCCAATCATCTTGGAAATAAACGCAATAATTTTTCCTTTTTTACCTAAATAAATCCCTGCATAGCCGGGCAATCGATGGTAGGGTTTAGTTGCTACAATAACATTAGCATAAATTAAATGGAGCAAATATTGAGCTAGGCCAAGCAAAATAATAAAAACAAAAAATGATAAAATACCGGCGCGGGAAACTAAAAACGGCAGGCCGAACATCCCTACCCCGATAACATAGCCGACTAAAACGGCAATCGCTTTAAAATAATTTTTAGGCATAATCACCCAAATCTACAATCCGCCAGCTGGCGGACCAAATATACAAATTTATTGTAGAAATTTATTTATTATATAATTCGCTGTTTAATATTCTTTTAGGCTCTAAATATTTCTGTCTAAAATTAAATATAATGCCTAATTCTAATCTAGAGCATGAAAGATATCTTTTAATTTGAAAATAATCTTCATTCGTCAAAAATCTAACTGCCTTTAATTCTATAATAATTTTCTCTCCTTTATCATCTATAATAAAATCACATATATTTCTCCCTGCTCTTTCGCCCTCA